>CAZIGO010000181.1:3618-5120 GCA_964538595.1 uncultured Chitinophagales bacterium
GTCATTCATAGCCTCACAAATTCGTTTAGCCTCTTCTTGATATTTTTTAGCTTTGTGTAAAGAGTCCTTTTTATAGTAAATGGCTGCCAAATTATTCAGGATAGTACTAATCTCCCGGCCATGGTTCTTTTCTCGCTCCGCCTTGAGTACTCTTTTAAACACCTTCCTAGCACGCTTATAACGCTGCTGACTATAATATATAAGTCCTACATTAATTAGTGTGTGAAATATAAACTCATGGTTATCCAATTTTCGCCCTAACTGAATAGTTCGTTGAAAATTATCTAAAGCTTTGGTATAATGACCATGATTCCAATAAATCACCCCTATAATATTATAAGTTTTTGCTAATCCCTTTGCATTTGAAATACTATCTTCAATGGCTTCACTCCTTCTTATATATTTCAACGCTTGTTGATAATTTCCGGTATCATGCTTAATTAAGCTCAAATGGCGAAAAGCTTGAGCTATTCCCTTAACGTAATTAATAGATCGTGCTAAAGACAGGGCCTGTGTGGCTAACTCTTTGGTTTTGAGAGGAGAGTTATCAATATAGTACTCAGCTAAATCATTGAGCGCGTTTACCCGTACAGTATCATTACGGGTTTGATCTAAAATATTCCTCAATGAATCTATCTTATTGGCCTGTACCCCTCCCCCTACCAACATCAATGCTATTATTATAAGAAACAGACTTTTATTTTGCACTTTGAACAACATCCGTTAAATCAATGAGTTACTTTATCACTTAATACCAATAATTTATTAAAGTAGGCCTTTTATATAAAAATCATAAAAAATTACCATGTTTAAGTAAGGTACATTATAAAGATTAACAAAATTTATTTTTATTTTGAGAGACATTCTCTAACTTTTAATAAAAAGTAAAGTGGTATAATGAAAGTGCGCTTTCTACTTCTTTTGCTTTTAGGGATTATAGGTCCATTACCCGTTTCCGCCTATTGGCAACAAGAAGTCAATTACGAGATTGATGTAAAATTAGATGATCAAAACCATCAACTCCGCGGGAACATAAATATAGAATACATTAATAATTCACCTGATACATTATACAAAATATTTATGCATCTCTGGCCCAACGCTTATCGTAATAACCAAACAGCCTTAGCTCAACAAAAGCTTAAACATCAAAGCAAAAAATTTTATTTTTCCAATCCAGAACAAAGAGGATACATTGACAGCCTGGATTTTAAGATAAATGGTCAATATACGCAATGGAGATTACTGAATGATCATATAGATATTGCTAAGATTCCTCTATCACAACCTCTTTTCCCGGGAGATACGATCACACTTTCCACTGATTTTTTAGTAAAAATACCCTATCCTTTCTCACGACTCGGACACAAAGGTCAATCTTACCAAATTTCTCAATGGTACCCCAAACCTGCTGTTTATGATCAGAAAGGCTGGCACCCGATGCCTTATTTAGATCAAGGAGAATTTTATTCTGAATACGGTACTTTTGATGTTTCTATCAC
>CAZIGO010000182.1:0-581 GCA_964538595.1 uncultured Chitinophagales bacterium
GAATCGTCTGATTGCTGTCCAATTTGTTAATATTGATGGATTGTACTAAGGCAGTTTCCGGCCAGACCACTAATTGCGTGGAGTCTGTTACTTGTTGGCGGGTAAGGTCTTTAAGGATCTGTAGCTGTTCTTGACCAGTGAGTCCCCCAAATTTTTCTTTATAGGGATCAATGTTAGGTTGGACTACTACCGTCTCAACTGTGTTCCCTTTTGCTTCATAGGTGTAAAAGCGGTATTGAGAAAACATGAGAGGAAGGAGAAATAATAAAAGGGGAACGATTAAAGAATTCGATTTATATGATAAAGTAGAAGAGGTGGTACGCATGAGTTGTCGCAGCGCTTTGAAAAGTAGAATATTGATTAGCAGTATCCATAATGAACCTCCGAAATAGCCGGTCCACTCGTACCATTGTATCCAAGTAGGTACTTCTGCTAAACCATTACCAAGCGTCAGCCAAGGCCAGCTAAACTCCCATATATGGTGGCCGAATTCAAAGGCCATCCAATATAGTGGTAATGATAAATAGCCCCACTTGGTAGCAACTCTTTTTTGGGTTATATGATAAAGCATAAAAGGGAGG
>CAZIGO010000182.1:591-2466 GCA_964538595.1 uncultured Chitinophagales bacterium
GCATTTGCGAAAATAGCAAATAGGGCGCCCCCGATGGTAGCATTCCAGATCCACCACGTTGTTAAACCGTTCCATACTAAAAAAGTGAGGTAAGCATATTGGAGTAGCTGTGATTTAGCGTACTTAGGTCGGGTAATCCGAATTTCCGACTCAATCCATAAAAGAGGAATAAAGGCTATAAATAAAGGGAAAGGGAGGGAGAAGGGGGGCCAACCCAACCAAAAAAATACCCCGCTCAATAAAGCCGCTATCGTATATATACGATGGTTGGTTAAAACCATGGGGCACTAAGATACTCTTTTTCGATGGGGAGCGACAAATAATTTTCTCATTTTTGAGTGCTCCTCACCACACAGTATATCTTTTCGGACTGATTTTCAGTGTATTACTTTGCCCTATAAACCACGGGATTTTGTTATATTTAATGATATGTTGTTCCAAAGCAGTAAAAAAATACGAGCAGGGTTGATGCTGTTGCTCTTCCTCTCTTCGGCAACAATTGCGCAGGTTAGATTCGAACGCGTCGATCATTATTCGGTTTTAGAGCAGGGAAAACGATTGAGTAATGCATGGGCAGGAGGCCTCAATACCCCTCAGCCTTCTCCTATCGATTGGGACCATGATGATACAAGTGATTTGGTCATTTATGACCGATCTCGTGATAAAGTCGTCCCCTTTATGAATATAAGTACCCCGACGACCATCAAATGGCAGCACATTCCCCGATATGCTGATTCTTTGCCCCCGGTAAAATATTGGCTGTTGATGAAAGATTTTAATTGTGATGGAGAACGGGATATATGGACCGGCACTTCTGATGACCGGATTAAAGTATTTAGAAGGCGCAATAAGTTCAGCCATTCTTATTTAAGAGTTACGGAAGCTTTGAAGGCCGATGGTGATCCTATCTTTGTCAGTAAATGGGATATACCGGCTATTACTGATGTAGACAGAGATGGCGATATGGATATATTGACTTTTGATCAGGCCGGTAGTTATTTGATTTGGTATAAGAACAGGTCTATGGAAAAATATGGTCACTGTGATTCGTTAATATTTACGCAGGCTACGGGGTGTTGGGGAGCGTTTAAAGAAGCTTTTGCCAGCTGCTCTATAGATACAGGGGTTACTTGTAAACGCTCTCAGTACAGCCCGTCGAACTCCCGTCATGCAGGTTCTACTATTTTAGCATTGGATAATGATGGAGATAGGGATAAGGATTTGTTAATTGGTGATATTGGGTGTACTTATATCTATGAGTTGACCAACTTGGGGGATACATCGTATGCGCATGTAGATCAACAAAATGTAAATTATCCTGCAGATTCTCCCATCAATTTAGAGCGATTCCCGGCCACCTTTTATTTGGATATCAACCATGATAACAAAAAAGACCTATTGGCAGCCCCTAACAGTAGTAATAGTTTTAATAATACGGCTTCGCTTTGGTTTTTTCAAAATAATGGCAGTACTGCGAATCCTGACTTTAATTTTGTCCGAAAAAATCTGGGACAGCAAAGTATGATTGATGTAGGGGAAGGGGGTCATCCTGTATTCTTTAATTATAATGATGATAGCCTGATGGATATAGTAATCGGCAACTACGGTTATTTTAAGGGAGCGAGTAATTATGAGAGTAGTTTAACGCTGTATAAAAATATTGGTAGCAAGGCAGAGCCGAAATTTGAGTTGGTTACCCGTGATTTTTCGCAGTTGGCCGCTTTAAACTTGAAAAGTATAGCACCTACTTTCGGTGATATTAATGATGATGGAAAAGAAGAACTTATTGTAGGAGAGAAAGATGGGGGGTTGCATTATTTTACCGATAATAGTGGTACCTCGCAACCTGCTGATTTTTCATTGAAAACGGTGGAC
>CAZIGO010000182.1:2499-5103 GCA_964538595.1 uncultured Chitinophagales bacterium
GCGAGTACTCCCCACTTAGTGGATATTAACGATGATGGATTGCTGGATTTAATAATAGGAGAGCGATCGGGTAAATTAAATTATTATAAAAATACCGGGTCAGTTAATAACCCATCTTATTCCTTGGTAAGCGATACTTTTGGCGGTGTTGATGTAAGTGGGCCATCTTCTATCACAGGCTATAGTGTACCGTTTGTTTCTCAACGCTTGGATACAAATGGTAATTTTCGGTTGTTAGTGGGTAGCCAGCGGGGTAAAATATTTTATTACAAAAATATAGAAGACAACTTAACGGGGCGTTTTATGATGGTGGACTCTTTTTGGAGTACTATTAGCGAGGGAAGGCAAGTCAGTATAGGGATGGGTGATATAAATGAGGATACGTTACCGGATCTTTTAATTGGTAACGAGGGGGGTGGGGTGGCCGTTTATAAAGGATATACTCAAGGGAATGCCCCTCCTCCACCGGAAGAAGATACTTCAGATACCGTTCAAGTGGCCTTTAAACTTGCATTGTATCCCAATCCGGCAAAAAATCATTTGTTTGTTGAAATTAATAACCCTCCTCAGGATACAATGGCTCATTTGCTTTTAATGAATACCTTGGGGCAACATGTAATGAAAATCAATTACTCCCAATTACAGAGAGAAAATACTTTTAAACTCAAAACTGATCAGTTAGCAGCCGGAATTTATTTTTGTCGTTTATCCATAGGAGATAGACAAGTATTACGTCGTATAATGATAACTCCATAGGAAAAGAAATCATATAGGAGAAGTTATACAAGGGATGAGAAAAAGATTTTTGTATTTTAGTGCTATGCATTCTTGTACTAACCATCAACTTTTATTAGAAAATAATTTTCGTAAGCTACTCGCTCTTTTTATTAAACTATTGAAGAAGGGGAGCATAGGTGTGTTATTTATTCCACTCCTTGGTGTAGCTCATCAAAAAGATACAATAGACTGCCATTTTAATAGTACTACTCCTACACTATATACTGATACCTCAGGAGGGTATATGTTTGGCACGAATGGTCTTGAAGATCAGGCTTTTGCTCAAAAATTTGGCGTTGATACTGCTCATTATGGATGCCATGCCATCGATAGTAGCATGTTATCCGAAGTATTAATTTGGGCG
This sequence comes from uncultured Chitinophagales bacterium, assembly GCA_964538595.1. GTDB lineage: Bacteria > Bacteroidota > Bacteroidia > Chitinophagales > CAZIGO01 > CAZIGO01. The sequence continues at coordinate 3,641 of CAZIGO010000182.1, forward strand.
GGAGGTCGGCATATAGTGGGGGATAGTGATACTGTTCAGGTTCATATTTATTCAATCAACAGTAATGGTAAACCGGGTAAACGCTTATCTTCTTCTTACAAAAAAAATGTTGATCAACTAGACACTTCTACTACTCAACGACAATATACTCGTTTTTTATTAAAATCGCCGGTAGAGGTGACCGATTCGTTTTTTGTTATCATCGATTTAAAACAAATTGTTGATGATACGGTAGGCCTAATGACTACTCAAGCCGGTGATGGAGGGGGGAATCAAACAGCTTGGGTTAGGGATAGTAGTGGCGTTTGGAAAAGTGTAAAAGCCGCCGGAAAATATGAGGTAAACTTAGGACTATTCCCTGTTTTGGAGATACAGGAAGATGTTCACAGCGGGGTTGATGAATACTCACGGACAGCTACTCCGTTTATTTGTTCGCCGGTACCAGCGGATCATTATCTAAAGATCAATTACTCAAACATTTCCTCTCCGTTATCCGCTACTTCCCGTTTTACTATTGAGTTAATCAACAATAACGGGCGGGGTATAAAGAAAGCCTCCGTGACAATAGATGATTTAAAAAGGGGAGTCAGATGGTCGGTCTCTTCTTTGCCTGCTGGCATATATTATATTCGAATTTATGATCATAACCGTTTTTTAATGCAAAAAGAGGTGATAGTTACACATCCATGAATCGTCTTTTTTTACGTGTAGTTGATGGTAAAGGGCCATTGATAATAATGCTTCTATTGGTCAGCAATGCTTTAAAGGGGCAGCCCTTGGGAAATGGACAAGATGGTTCTCCAAGTATATCGGGAAAAATTAATGCATACACGGTACTCGAAAAGTCCGTCCCGGCTTGCTCGGATACATTAAAAGTAGCTGAAACTGCTCAATTCGCTCCTGATGACTTGTTGTTGATAATCCAAATGCAAGGGGCGATCATTCGACAAACACAAAATAAAAATTATGGGACAGTTAAGGATATGAACCAGGCCGGGATCTATGAATATGCTGTGGTGAAAGAAGTTATTTCTCCCCATACTATGGTGCTCAAAAAAGCTTTGTTGCATGACTATAATGCAAACTACGCTGTTCAAGTTATTCGCGTCCCCCAATATGTTTCGCCGGTGGTTACGGGTCCGATTACTTGCCCGGACTGGAATGGTAAGACGGGCGGGATAATAGCGTTGGACGTAACTGATACTTTAAAGTTAAAAGCTGATATCATTGCCTCAGGGGCAGGATTCCGGGGAGGTCCATTGATTAACGGTCCTGACTATGATTTGACAGATACGACCTATTATGATGAAACGCCTTCTACTCATGCTAATGGAAGAAAAGGAGAAGGTATTGCAGGGTTTGGGGTAACCCCTTATTTGTTAGCCCGAGGGGCGCCCGCGAATGGGGGAGGAGGGGGAAATGCTCATACAGCAGGAGGGGCTGGTGGTGGGTTAGGAGGTAGT
>CAZIGO010000183.1:0-2128 GCA_964538595.1 uncultured Chitinophagales bacterium
CGTAACGTATTGTGGTAAAAAGAAGAGAAAAAATCTTACCGGACCGGATTTGCCATCATATATTGCATATTTATGTAAAATTTATGAGCTGCGAAACGGCTGAATTCAAAGACCAAGTGCAACTTTTCCGTTTATAAAAAGCCCACAGGTTTTTTATAATTACATATTTTAAAAGTCTGATTTGAATTGTTATATTAGAAACAATTAATTTAAAATCATCATTGCATAAGAGGATTTAGTCATTTTAAATAGAAAAACGATGAATAAGTTTATCGCAGGAATAACAGCAGCGCTTCTAATAGGAGCTACTTTTACAATGACCGGTTGTGCCAAAAAATGCCAGGACTGTGAATGTCCGAATGTTCGTGGTTATGATACACAAGAAGTTTGTGAAGATGATTTTGAAAGTAGAGAGGACTATAATGATTGGATCGATGCTGCGGAAAGAGCCGGTTGTGATTGTACGCCTACCTAATGCAATAAGAGGGCTAAACACAACGCTTTTACCTGACAAGTTATTGTGGTAGCAATAATAGTTGTATACTTTCTCCTTTTTCTTTATTAGAATAGCTTTATCTTATATTTTTGAGAGGCTTTTTATCGTCCCCAAAACTTTTATATTCCCACGGATGGTAGGGCTCTATTTTATAGTTGCTCGCTGGCTTTATCGGAAAGCAATAAATTATAGTTTCTCTTATCATAGGGGGCAAGAAATGTAATAGTAGAAGCGAGGAGTAATAGGTATCTGCTCTTTTCAGTCGATAAGACTCATTATGTATATTTTAGGCCAAAAGTGTTATAGGTTCGATGTCTATCGAGTCCTTGTCAATCATTGAAATATTTATCAGCGTATTTTGTGATATGGGCGGTTATTTCTCTTCAAAATTAGGGAGGAAGATGCTGCTCTTATTATTGAGCATTCCTTTTCTCCTAAATTAATGATTACTTTACGGTAGTAAAGGGCTTCATTGGGCTTGATCCGCGATTCATTTGTTCTTTTTAAACCCAAGGATGTGGTAAGTGGTGATTTTTATTGGATTGAAGAGAGTAATAATAAAGTGTTATTCTCCGCTGCTGATTGTACGGGGCATGGCGTACCCGGCGCTTTTATGAGTATGATATGTGCGGCCCTCTTAAATGAAGCCGTCAATGAAAAAGGACTGACGCAACCCAACCACATTTTTGATGAAGTTCGGAAAGGCATCATTAATGCACTTAAACAAACCGGTGAAGAAGGTCAAACACAAGATGGCATGGATGCTGCATTGTGTATGCTTAATAAATCGGATAATGATCTCTATTTTTCCGGCGCTAATAACCCGCTTTACCTGGTAAGAGAGAAAGATAAATCGGCGCTCGAAAAGGATAGTGCTCGATATGAAAAAGCAGTAGAGAATGAGAGTCATATTTTATATGAAATTAAAGCCGATGGATGCCCAACCCATCGGTTTTTATCCAGCAGAAACCAATCCTTTTAACGGCGCAAAAGCTGTCTATCCAGGAAGATGATACATTGTATATGTTTTCCGACGGGTATCCGGACCAATTCGGGGGGCCGAGGGGAAAGAAATTTATGTACAAACGTTTTAAAAAGTTATTAATTGATATACAGGACAAGGCATTGAAGGAACAACGGCGGCATTTGGAGGAAGTGTTACAGGAATGGATGAATGACCCGGGTCCCTATGGGGAAAAACCAGAGCAAATAGATGATATTTTGGTGATTGGCGTTACGTTAAGTCCAAACGAATAGAGGGTATGCTTGGGGGAAATAGCTGCTTTCCTTTTTAGGGTAAAATTAATTTTTAATCTACCTCAGTTATTTGATGTAACACTTGCTCCAAATCTTCCGGTTTACCAAATAAAACTAACAGGTCTCCCTCTTTTATTACTGTATTGCCCGTCAGTTTTGTTTTAACCTGATTACCTCGGCGAATGGCCAACAAATTAACATTATAATGGTAGTTCAAATCTAAAGATTGTAAAGAAGCATTGATCCACTCCGAAGCAGCAGTTACTTTCCCCATTCTAATATCTACTTGACCGATATGTTTCTTTACCTCTTCCAATGTTAATCCGTGAGCGACGGGCGATCGTAAAAATTCATAATTTCCCGCCCGTACTTGTT
>CAZIGO010000183.1:2138-5093 GCA_964538595.1 uncultured Chitinophagales bacterium
AGCATCGGGAATCTTATAATGGGATAATACCCGGGTAAATATTTCTATGGAGGTTTCAAATTCTTCGGGGATCACTTCATTAGCGCCCATTTGATAGAGGGCATCCACTTCATTTACAAAGCGGGTACGAACTATTAAAGTAACGGAGGAGGAAACAGAACGAATCGCACTAATAATATGACGAGTGGCTTGTGGATCGGAAATAGCAATAACAGCAATTCGCGCCTGTTGTATAGAAGCGTGTTCCAGCACATGTAAATAAGAAGCATCACCATAAAAGATAGACTCCCCCTTTGCTTTTTCTGTTTCTACCGTATCAGGGTTCATCTCGATAATTAAATAAGGGATGTTTACCGCCCGAGCCACTTGGGCTACATTGCGTCCATTTACACCAAATCCTATAATAACTAAATGATCGGTAAAGGTTTGTTCTTCCTTGTCTCCTTGAATTAAGTTGTCTTCCCATTTTTCGAGAAAATCACTGGTAAAAATTTTTGACATTACCCCGGCCAATTGAGGGGCCTGCTTTATTAAAAAAGGAGTCAGTCCCATGGTAATCAGGGCCACCGATAAAAATAGTTGATAATGCGAGGGCAAGAGTACATTATAATCTATACCTACTTTAGCTAAGATAAATGAAAACTCTCCCACTTGTGAGAGCGCTATTCCACTCAATAGTATCACCCGGGCGGGTAGGCGAAGAAGTAGGGTGGCTACACTGGCCATCATCATTTTAAATAATAAAATCAATAAAGCCACTCCCAGTATTATAAGCGGGTATTGCGTCAAATATTGCACATTTAATAACATGCCCAGCGAAATGAAGAAAAAACTGCTAAACACATCCCTGAAAGGCAATATGTTACTCAACGCTTGCAGACTGTAAGGCGATTCGGAAATAATAAGTCCCGCTAAAAAAGCTCCGAGGGCTAAGGATAAACCAAACATCGAAGTCCCCCATGCGATAACAAAGCAGATGGCCACAATACTAATGATGAATAACTCTCGGGCTCGGGTTCGCACAACATAATGCAATATCCAGGGGACGATCCAACGAGCGGCTATAAAAACGCCTCCTACAATAGCGCCCCCTTTTAAAAGTAAATACAAGAGGGTTTGCCCCACCTGGGCTTCCGTTTTAGCCAATAAAGGCATCAGTAATATTATAGGAACCAGAATAATATCTTGAAAAATAAGCACTGATAGTATCACTTTGCCATGCGGGCTATCTATTTCTCCTTGCTCTTGTAATATTTTTAATACGATGGCTGTACTACTAAAAGCAATTAACAAACCCATAAATATTGCTTTATTCCAATCCAACCCCCAGTAGTAAGCAATACTACCCACTCCTGCTGTCACGAGTAGTAACTGGGCCGTTCCCGCCACGACCACTGTTTTTTTTAATCGAAATAACTGTTTTAATGAGAATTCAATACCAATAGTGAATAATAGCAATATCACTCCTATCTCTGCTAGTACGTCGACCTTTTCAACCTCACTCACTAATTCCAACCCATGCGGACCTACTAACACTCCCGTCAAAAAATATCCTACAATAGGAGGGATATGTATTTTATGAGATAAATACAAAACGCCTACAGCAAGCGTTAGGATAATGATAATGTCAACCAACAGCTGATGTTCCATAGAATTGCTACAAAATATTTATTACAACGAAGGCAATAATTATAGGCGCTTTTAAAGTTAAAAATATTGTTCTATAAATATTTGTTAGTAAGGTTTGAATTATCATACAACAAAAGGGGGGCTATATCACGGTGGGCGTATAAATTCATCTCTGCTAATACTTTATGAAATTGTGTTTTACTTTTGTTATCCGCTTCTCTTGTGCAAAATCGATTTCCCGCTCTATTATATTTGAATAAATGAAAATATTATGTTAGTTATACTCCCTTTTAACACTGCTTGCTCAAAAATCACTCATAATTTACTGCCCAAAAAGAAAATGACCAACAAACTAATTTTGTCGAAAAATTAGTCAACAACGATGGAATGTCTTTGTAGCTGATCTTTATTGCTCTTGGGACGTTTTTCTAAAATTTTAATGTCAGATTTTAATTAAAATATCTAATATTTTATAATTTTATTAATGAAGTGAAAGTTCGTTTAAAACCCTCGTTCGTTACTCTTTTCAATTTTATTCGTCGGCTAATTCCTGCGTATCCACCACCACTGCTCTGTGGGTAACGTAACATGGAGCAAAAAATGGTGCGCAGGAATTAGCTATATTGAAGTCACGATAAAATTCCAAAGGCATACAAAGGAGAAGGACTATTAAAAAGGGTGTCTCTCTAAATTGCTTTTTCGATCGGAGGAGCAATTAATTTCAGAAAGTAGTTGTTAAAAGTAAAGATAACGGTAAGCGGAATTTAATTCAGAAAAATGGAGAAGATTGGTTAGGCGGTGGGGAACCGAGGAATATGATGGGGGAGGCGGGTCAACAGTTCGTAATTAAGATAATCGGTCATCTGTCCGAGGGAACTGACACTAATCGTCTCATCTCCCTGAGAACCAATTAATACCACTTCATCCCCCTCTTCCACATCTTTAACATCGGTCACATCGATAAGCATCATATTCATATTGACAGTACCGATAACGCTTACCCGTTTCCCGCGTACTAACACATGACCGAGGTTACTTAAATTTCGACTAAATCCATAGCCGTAACCGACCGGGACGGTAGCTACTTTACTATCGCGATTAGTGCGATATGATTTGCCGTAACTTACATAGTTACCTTCCGGTACCGGTTTGATGCTCATGATTTCACTTTTCCAGCTTAATACACGTTGTAAAGGATGTCGGGGTTTCCCTTGTAGGATGACATTGTTCATTTTTACTTCGCTGCTGGGCCAGAAACCGTAACTGGAGATACCAATGCGGGCCAGGTCCATAACGGTGTTGGGGAACATCAAAACGGCAGCTGAA
>CAZIGO010000184.1:0-3417 GCA_964538595.1 uncultured Chitinophagales bacterium
ACTCTTCCACTGTTTCCATTTCAGTCATATCTACAAAATGAAATGTTAAATCGTACTTCTCGAACACCTCCTTAAACATCCGGTAAGTCCCGCCATACAGATCATTGACAGCTATGATCTCATCCCCCGGTTCATATCGTTTAATGATGGCATCGATAGCTGCCATACCACTACCAAAACAAATACCATACTCTCCTTGCTCAAGCTCTTCCAAGTTCTTTTCCAACACTGCGCGAGTAGGGTGCTGTGTACGGGCATACTCAAAACCTTTATGATCACCCGGCGCTTTTTGTACATAAGTAGAAGTTTGATAGATAGGAGTCATAATTGCTCCCGTCGCCGGATCCGGTTCAATACCGGCATGAATAGCTTTGGTGCCAAATTTTGTTTCTTCATTATTTTTCATAGCAAAAGATTAATATCGTAACAAACGTACGTAAATATGGACAATATATTCAAACTTCCTCTACATTACAAATTACCGGTCAAAGAATGTACGACCAATCCACTTAATAACTTAGGTTCGATCCAAGTAGATTTCGGAGGCATTGTTCGTCCTTCATCCGCCACCTGCATGAGCTGATTGATGGTTACCGGATACAATACAAAACCTACTTGCATTTCCCCTTCATCAATTTTCTTTTCCAATCCTTGCACCCCTGCCATCCCTTCAACAAAATCTATACGTTTGTCTGTTTTCAGATCTTTAATCCCTAATAGGGGGGCTAATATATTCTTTTGTAGAATCGTCACATCCAACACTTCAATTACATCGGTTTCTTCCCATAGGGTCGTTTTAGGGTATAAAGCATACCACTCTCCTTCTAAATACATGCCAAAGCGATGTATTCTATCGGGTTGATAAGGTTCGGAACCGTTAGGTATTACGTCAAAGCGTTGTTTTAGTTTTTTAATAAAAGAAGAAGTGGACCAACCATTTAAATCGTGTACAACCCGGTTAAAAGGATAAATATCAAGAGCAGAAGTGGGAAAGAAAATGGAGAGGAAGAAATTATATGGTTCCAAGCCGGTAGGCGACTTATCTTTTAATCGCAATTGACGGCCTACCTTAGCAGCAGCAGCGCTACGGTGATGTCCATCTGCTATATATACCGACGAAACTCTTCTTTCAAAAAGCCATTGCAACCGTTTACACCATTGTTTATCCTTTACGATCCACAATGTATGACGAATTTTGCCGTCTTGGGCCATAGGATGATTCCCCGTGAAAAAGTCATAAGTTGGGGAGTCATCCATGACTTTTTTTAAAATAACCTCGATCTTCTGAACTGATTGATAAAAAAGCATCACCGGCCCGGCATGTAGCTGAGTCGCCCGGATATGATTAATCTGGTCATTCTCTTTTTCAGAACGGGTTTTTTCATGTTTTTTTATGATGTTGTTAAAATAATCATCAATGGCTCCCCCTCCTATTATACCTATTTTATCGTCGCCATTCACTTGTTGTCGATAAACATATAATGTTGGGGTATCTTCAATCATCAAGTACCCCTTTTTCTTTAATCGCTCATAATTCTCTCTTCCTTTTTGATATACTTTATCTGCATAAGGATCCGTTCCCTTTGGAAAATCAATATGAGGCCAAAAAACGTGTATAAAAGAATCTGGGTAATCCGGCGCTTTCTTATAAGCTTCTGCCTTACTTTTGTAATCGTATTCTCCGGAAACTATTCGTTTTACATAGGGAGGATAAGGACGAATTCCTTTTATGGGGGCTAAGATAGTCATACCCTATCGGGTATCATTGGAAAAAGTTAATAATTTTTTCGGCCATTTCCACACTAACCCGCTCCTGAGCTTCTTCTGTGGTAGCCCCAATATGTGGTGTCAGGGATACATTAGGATGTTGCAGCAATTCTTTACGAGGGCTCGGCTCCCCTTCATAAACATCCAAGCCGGCATAGGCCACTTGTCCTTCGTCTAAAGCAGCTATTAAATCTGTTTCCTTAACAGCTCCTCCTCGCGAACAATTAACGATGCCTACTTTGTCTGTCATCTTCTTAAAATCTTCTTCCATTAAAGCTGGACGCTGGCCTTCTTTAAAGGGGATATGAACGGTAATAAAATCACTATTTTTTAAAAGATGATCTTTATCATCGGTAGTGGCAAGACGTACATCGACTTTTTTTCCATTCAAATTATAATGGAGGTTAACTTCTTTACTTACGACATCGTAAGCTATAACTTCCATCCCTAACCCTAAGGCAATATGAGCGGTTGCTTGTCCAATACGTCCAAAACCGATAATACCTAAGGTACGGTTTCTTAACTCTCGTCCTTTATGAGCTTTTTTAAATTCTTTAAAAGAGGTAGCTCCCTTTTCCGGCATTTTACGATTCAGCTGAGGTAAAAAGCGCACCATACCTGCCAAATGGGAAAATACTAACTCTGCTACCGATCGAGAGGAAGCAGCGGGAGTATTAGCTACGTGAATATCCATTGACTCAGCTACCTCTACATCTATATTATCCAATCCTACACCAGCTCGGCCTATAAACTTTAATTGATCCGTCTTTTCCAATAAAGGTTTTCGAAGTTTAGTACCACTTCTTACTACAATGGCTTCATAATTATCTATTACGTCAGGTAATTCATCTTGTGGAACTTTCTCCTTATCAAGATCAAAACCTTTCTCCTCCAACATTGAAATACCTTTGTCAGCGATAGGATCATTAATCAGAACTTTAACCATAATAAAATATTATTTTTTAATTGTGTTTTCGTTCAAAATCTTTCATAAGATCAGTAAGGGCATTGACACTTTCCATGGGTAATGCATTATACATAGAAGCCCGGAAACCTCCCACAGAGCGATGACCCTTAATACCTTCTATCCCATTTTCTTCAGCAAAATTGAGAAAATCCTCTTCTAGCTCTTTCTTTTCCATAACATAAGTAGCATTCATCTCAGAACGATCTTCTGTTTGGGCTGTACCAGTAAAAAGGCTACTATCATCAATAGCTCGGTACATCTTTTCAGCTTTACGAGCATTCCGTTTTTCCATTTCCCGCACACCCCCTTCATTTTTAATCCATTCCAGTGTTTGCAAACAACCGTATACAGCAAATACAGGAGGCGTATTAAGCGCAGAATCCTTTTCAATATGAGCGCGATAATCAAAAATCTTCGGTACCGACCGTTTCACTTGCCCCAATAAATCTTCCTGGATAATCACTAACGTAGCACCGGCCGGTCCTAAATTTTTTTGTGCTCCTGCATAAATAGCACCAAACTGGGAAACATCTAACGGATAGCTAAAAATATCAGAAGACATATCAGCGATTAAGGGGACTTCACCGGTATCCGGTATCTCTTTCCACTGGGTACCATTAACGGTATTATTTGTTGTAATATGTGCATAAGCTGCATCAGAGGGAATATCCAACGAATCAGGG
>CAZIGO010000184.1:3427-5079 GCA_964538595.1 uncultured Chitinophagales bacterium
GATATAGTTGTAATCCTGGTCTTTAGAAGAAGCTACTACTTCTACTTCTCCATAACATTTAGCAGCTCTAATGGCTTTGGTCGACCATCGCCCGGTATCAATATAAGCTGCTTTTTCATCGGTATCCATTAAGTTCATAGGGATTTGAGCAAATTGCTGGGTGGCTCCGCCCTGTAAAAACAATACAGCATAATTATCCGGTACTTCCAACAACTCCCGCACTAATGAACGAGCCTTTTGCATTATGGCTTCAAAATCATTACTGCGATGTGAAATTTCCAGTAAAGAAAGATGTAAACCATCTAACTCTTTCACCGCTGTCGAACAATTATCTATCGTTTTCTGCGGTAATACAGCGGGTCCAGCGCTAAAATTATGTTTTTTCATAACCATTGCATTCTTTATTTCACAATGATAGACAAAAATAACGAAAATAATCAAGGAACAATCGATTGAGGTATGTAATAAATTGTTTATCTTTCCCTTATGCGTGACCTTGCTTTTGTGCTTGTCATGGTAGGGGGGATAACTATCAGTATAGCTCAATCAACGCGACCGCTTTCGGTGGCTATAAGTACTCATCAACCCAGTTTGCCCGGCCAAAATATAGATCAACTGTTCAGTTCCCCTTTTCATCCTGGTCTTACGGTAGGCACTAACTTTTCACTCAATCAAGACAGCACTCATCAGTTATTAGAAACAGCTAAACTGGGTTACTTCTATCACGAATACAACCAACAAGCCCTCCAACTTTATAGTGAATTCAGTTATCGCCTCCGATTTCACGCACAGTTACAGGGAGTTGTTCGTGTAGGGGCGGGCTACCTTCATTCTTTTCCCCGGTTATCTGCATATACAGCTACGCCCCGAGGAGATTACCGAGAACGCAGCAATTGGGGACGTCCTCAACTGATGCTAACCACGTCCATTGGATTGCAATACTTTATTTCCTCTACCACCCGCCTTTTTGTAGAATACCAAGGGTGGGGACAATATCCTTTTGTTCAACAATATGTCCCTCTTTTACCTTATACCGCTTTTCATATAGGTTTACACCTTCCCCTTTCTTTATCAAAAAAAACCTCTCATGAAAACCGATAAGACTATTTACTTACTAATTATCAGTGCTGTTGTAATTAGTATAGGAGGACTCATAAGTTGCCAAAAAGACCCCTTACTTCCGACAAGCCGATGCCCCCCTGATTCCTCTTCTCATCCTAAGGCAAAAAAATTACAGTTTACCATAGATAAATACGTCAAAAAAGGTCTACCCGGCATTGCTTTACTCATACGAGACTCCGACGGTCGATGGACGGGATCAGCCGGTTTAGCTGATATCAGCCAAAATATAAAAATGCAACCCTGCCATGTTTCCAAAGTGGCCAGTATTACCAAACCTTTTATTGCCACACTAATTCTTATGTTAGTTGAAGAAAATAAAATCAATTTAAATGATAAAGCAGGCCAATATTTGGCCAGTGGTATTTTAACGAAAATTAATAATGGTCCCCAAGTAACAATCCGTCAATTACTTAATCATTCCAGTGGCATCTATGATATAGTAAGCGACCGCGATTTTTATCTATCCGTTCTAAACCAGCCTGATAAAAACTGGAAAGCTCGCGAACTTCTGGAATATGTTTATCATCAGC
>CAZIGO010000185.1:0-5079 GCA_964538595.1 uncultured Chitinophagales bacterium
GGTTGGTTTGCCGCTCTTTTAGCAGGTGCTTTCTTTGTAGAACTTATATTCAACTGGAAAGGAATTGGACTAGAAACAATTAATGCTCTTAAACATAACGATTTTCCCGTCGTAATGGGAGCTGTTCTTTTTATTGCCACTATATTCGTTACAGTCAATATTTTAGTGGATATTATTTACAGTATATTAGATCCGCGCGTTACGCTTAATTAATTCCGATAATGAATAGCATTTACTTACTGGGTTTTATGGGAGCCGGCAAATCGTTCTGGGGCAAGCAATTGGCTATTCATTTAGATTATTCTTTCATTGACCTTGATGACTTTATCGAAAAACAACACAAATTGTCTATCCCCGACCTATTCAATAAGTATGGAGAGACTGTTTTCAGAAAATGGGAAGCAAAAGCCTTACGAAAAACAACAGCGTATAAAAAAACAGTAATTGCGACGGGAGGAGGGACTCCCTGTTACCATGATAATCTCTCATTCATCAACAACCGAGGGATAAGTTGCTACTTAAAAGTACCTCTTGATATCCTATGGGAACGGCTGGAGAAAGATCAATCGAAACGCCCGCTCCTCCAATCTTTAGATAAAGAGGAATTATATGTATTTATCAAGAAAAAATTACGAGAGCGAAAACCTTACTATAAAAGAGCCCACCTTACCATTACTCCCCATAATATTGATTTAAAAGAATGGGTAGCACAATTAAAGCAATATTATACTAAATAAGCAGCCGGTTCTTCTCCCAGTTCTACTGTAATATGTTCTTGCATAGTAGTAGCCAAGGATAACCCGACATAATCCGGTGAAACAGGGAAGCTTTTATGTTGTCGATCTACCAATACAGCTGTTAATAACTTACGGGGCAAAATCTGCAAAAAAGGTTTTAATGCATACATGAGCGTCCTACCTGTATTAGTTACATCATCTATTAAAATTATTACTTTATCGGATAATTCGGATAGTTCATTATCCAATACAACCTCCTCTTGGACAGGTTGATCTTTATTCATTGATATTGTCCCCACTTCGATGCTCATCTCACCGATTTCCTTTATTATATCGCCCAGTTGCTGCGCCCATTGATACCCATTTTCCCGGATGCCGATTAATATTAATTCATCTTCCTGAAAATTATTTTCGACAATTTCGTAAGCTATGCGGATGGTTTTCTGTTCTATTTTTTCATGGGATAAGATTTCAAACTTTTGGTCACTCATAAGGCAAGATTTAATAGACATGGTAAAATTAATATTTTTTTAGTACTTTCTTTGTAACAAACTTGATCTGTTTTCACCATGCCTCGCCTCTTGTCCTTGTCTATATTGCTCGTTTCCATCGCTTTACCCGGAAATTCACAAACTACTACACTCAGTTTATCATTACAGCAGCGTCTCCAAGAAACCCCGCGGACAAAAAAAGTAACACGAGTTTTTATCAAAGGGAACCCTAATCAATTAAAAAAACAAATACCAAAACATGGAGGGACTTATCTATATGGCGCCGGTAACATCGCTGCCGTCAAACTCCCTCTTGATCAGTTACGCTCGCTAGCTCGTCAATCTTTTATCAAACGTATTGAAGACGGCCGAAAACCAGTAAAGCCGCTTAATGACAAAATGAAATTAAACAATTTTGTCGGCTTAGTCCACCGGGGAATGCCGCCATTATCCCATAAATTTCAGGGAGATAGTGTCACTATCGGCTTTATCGATACTGGTATTGAATATGACCACCCCGACTTGTTAAATGACAGCGGTCAAACACGGATTAAATATATCTGGAACCAACGAGCCTCCGGCAACTTATTGCCTTATGGATACGGTAAAGAATGGGATGAAACAGCAATTAATAAAGATAAGCCGGACCATGGTTCATTAGGACATGGCACCAAAGTAACGGGTATAGGCACTGGTAATGGTCGGGCCGTGGATAATTTTACCGGTGTAGCACCCAATGCGGATATTATTTTCGTTCCCTCGCGATTCGGTTCCGTGATCACTACTACCGGTGATACAGTTACTTGGTTGGGCACAATAGCTGATGGAGTGCATTATATATTCTCTAAAGCCGATTCCATGAACCAGCCTTGCGTGATCAACATTAGTTTAGGTACTTATCAAGGCTCTCATGATGGGAAAGATCTAGCCAGCCAATTAATAGCGAATATGATAGAAGCTAAACCCGGTCGTGCCGTCGTTGCTGCTGCCGGCAATGCAGGTTACACTCCTTATCATCTCAGTTACCCGGTAATCCAAGACACGAGTTTCACATGGTTTCGATATATTAACAGTTATGGAAAAATATTTTTTGATCTATGGGCTGACACTGCTGATTTCAGTGACGTTCAATTTGCTTTTGGTGCCGATAAAATAACCCCCAATTTTCATGCTCGAGGTCATACTCCTTTTACCGATATGTATACTAAATTAGGCCAATACAGTTCGCAAACGCTTAATAATAAAAAAGGGGAAAGAATAGGTATAATCCGCATAGGGCGAGAAATCATCGACAACCGCTTTCATATGCAAGTATCGATTTTTCCCGATTCCACCAATTATCGTTGGCGCTTTATGACAACGGGAGCCGGATCATTCGATCTTTGGACTCATCCAGACCCCCAAAATGCAAGTAATCCCAACAAATGGCAAATGATCCATGATACCAGTCAGGTACCGGACAGCAACTCTTTTGCTCCTATCATCTCTTATCGATACCCTGATACACTTAAATCGATGGTCAGTAGCTTTCAATGTTCTCCGGCTGTTATTACCGTCGGAAATTACGCCAACCGGGTAAATTATTTCAATATCAATGGGAATATCATGCCGACCGTCAACGATGAACGGGGAGAAATGGTACGGAATTCCAGCTCCGGTCCTACTCGTGATGGTCGAATAAAGCCTAATATCAGTGCTTCCGGCAATGGCACACTCAGTTGTGCCCCGCTTGATAATCTAAAGAGAAAAGCCACTAAAACTAATTCCAAAGTAGCCTTAGGAGGAATGCATCTAACCGCTGGAGGGACTTCTGCTGCTTCTCCGGTAGTCGCCGGTGCTGTCGCCTTGTTATTTCAAAAATACCCTCAGATAAATTATCAACGCGTACAACAAATGTTACAACAAACGGCTTATGAGGATCAATATACAGGAGCTACTCCCAATCCAAAAGCGGGTTTTGGTAAACTCCACACTTATAATTTATTGAGTACTAACCTCCATTATGGCTGCACCCAACCCACCGCTTACAACTACGATCCAAAAGCCGATATAAATGACAGCAGTTGCATACCAGTTATTTACGGATGTACCGATACAAGTGCTATCAACTATGATTCTACCGCCAATACGAGTGATGGTTCCTGCAAGTATCGCTCCACCAGTAGCTATAATAAAAAGAAAAACTTCGGTGGTTTAGCTAACTATCCCAATCCCTTTCGGCAAGCTACTACGCTACATTATAAATTTCCTCCTTCAACTAAGCATAGACAGATTGTCATTTATAATAACCGGGGAAAGCGTATTCATCAATTTAGCCTATCCTCTTCTACGGGTAGTCTCCATTTAGATGAGTAAATAGTGTCCCTGGGATTATATCATTATCAATTCATCGGGGAAGACAAAGTGTTAGCCACTGCCCGTTTTCTACACATTAAGTAATCCTTGGATCTAATAATAGGGATATAAGAAAAGATATACCAACACACCGGTTACAGCCACATACATCCACAAAGGCCATGTCCAACGGGCCCATTTTTTATGTTGATTGAATTGTTGCTCGAGAGCCTTATATAAAGTAATTAATACTAAAGGCACAATGAGCGCCGCTAAAATAATATGAGTGATCAAAATAAAATAATACAAATACTTGATCATCCCCGTTCCTCCAAAATGGGTAGGAGCCGCTGAAGTATGATATATTAAATAAGATATTAAGAACAAAACAGAGAGTATAAAAGCGGTTACCATACAATTACGATGAGCTTTCCAATTTCCTTTTTTTATAAAATAAAACCCTGCTCCCAGAAAAAGAGCTGTTAATGAATTTATACTTGCATTCAGGGGCGGTAAAAACCCTACTTCGATATTGAAACCAATACCCGCAAGAGGACCGAAAAATATTCCAAATATTAGCCCAGGAACAAAAAGAGAAATTAAAATCAGCAGTATTAATCGCAATAATCCTTGTTTACTCATAAGGAAGTTCCCTTTTACGTAATTCGTTTATAATACGATCTTTACTCAATAATAATATCATATCTTTCATTAATTCACTGACGGTAGTACTATCCGTTTCCTTATAATAGCCCCTTATAATACCCTTTTTGTCTACCAACACTAAATCAGAACTAGAATGAGCTTCGATAGGTAACTCCTTATATTTTATTGAATCCACGAAATACCCCTTTCTCATTATTTTTCGTACTTTTTTTTCTTTAGCAGTTAATAATTGCCAATGATCACTATTTACCTTATATTTTTGAGCTAATTTTGATAAACGGCGACCATTATCCCCCTTATCCTGCAACATATAAGTTCCCAACATAAACTGACTATCCCGTTCAAATTCTTGTTGTATCCAATGGAGATTTTGAAATACCTTATCAGGCATTTTCTTCGTTTGAATTTGGACAAACGAAGCCACATGAATTTTTCCTCGTAACTGTTTTGTTGAAAAGGAGTCACCTTGTTGATTAATGAATGTACAAAAAGGGATCTTATGATAATTGGTATCTACGTCAGCCGCTCCATTGACCCAAGTAGTATCAAATTGGGAAGGCCCTAATTTAGGTAAAGAAGTATCTGGGGGAGTTTTTAAAATAAAGTAGAAAAAAAATAGCAATGGCACACCAAATAATATGATAGCCAGGAGAAATTTCTTAAATAGCCATTGCTTCATGTGTGTATAAAGTTACATTTGCTGTAACATAAACCAAGAAGCCCCATCCCAGAGGAAAGCGATCATAAACCAAATAAAAAACAGGGAGGGTATTAGAATCGATAAAATCATGGTTTTATATTCGTACCGTAAATGCATAAACTCCGCCACGATATAATAAGCTTTTACCAGT
>CAZIGO010000186.1:0-604 GCA_964538595.1 uncultured Chitinophagales bacterium
ATTAAATGGAAGATTGCTCGAGTATCATAAATGGAAATTTGACGCCAACTGGTATGAATCCATTATAGGTGATTTGGTGGTAAAAGCACGAGCTAGCTTTGGTGTGATGGGGCGATATAGTAGAAATCAGCCCTATAGTCCTTTTGGCCGGTTTGAAGTCGGGGGAGATGGTATCAGTAATTACTCCCTTTACGACAAAGAAATAGTGGCATTGCGGGGGTACAAGCCTATCAAGACGAAGAGTCGTCCTTTTACTCAAGCCGACGCCGGTACGGTATTCGATAAATTTACCCTGGAGTTACGTTATCCGTTGACCCTTAAGAAAATGTCCACGATTTACGGCCATATTTTCATGGAAGCCGGCAATGTATGGATGAACAGTCGTCAGTTCGATCCCTTTGAAGTAAAGCGTTCGGCGGGCGTTGGAGTGAGAGTGTACCTACCCATGTTCGGCCTCTTGGGAGTTGATTATGGTATTGGGTTTGATAAGACCGGCTTTAACGGCCAGCCGTTACCGCCTCCTCGCAATGCAGGCGATCTGTTGCAGCGATTCGGTAAATTTAGTTTTGTATTGGGTTTTGAACCTTATTAGTTATGACTTCCC
>CAZIGO010000186.1:614-5052 GCA_964538595.1 uncultured Chitinophagales bacterium
ATGGTACTGTTGGGGGTATTGCTGTTAGGCACTGCTTTTCTGCAAGAAAGCCGGGCCCAGCGATTTGCCTATGTAGATGTAAAATATATTTTAAAGAATATTCCCGAATATCAAAGGGCGCAGAAAAAGGTAGATTCTATTGCACGGGTGTGGCGGCAACAGATCGAAAATAAAAAAGATAAATTGGAGAAAATGCGCCAAAACTTTCGTGAAGAGCGGGTGTTACTCACCGATAAAATGCGGAAAAAAAGAAAAAAGGAGATTATCCAAAAGGAAAAAGAGATAAAACAATTGCGGGATCAGCGTTTTGGTTACGAAGGAGATCTTTTTAAGAAAAAACGAGAACTGGTACAACCGATACAAGATAAAGTGTATAAAGCTATCGAAACGATCGCTGAACGACGGCGATACGATTTTATATTGGATAAATCGGCCGGAACAACGCTATTATATACCAATTCCGAGTATGACAAGAGTAAGGAAGTGTTAAAAGAATTAGGGTATTCCCCTCAACAACAAAACAAAAAAGATTCAAAAAAATAAGAAGGACTACTTTATTACAATAATTTAATTTAGCGGCCGTTATATGAGTTAAGTTTTACGAACGATTTCCTCACTTCTTGCTATATTTTTTTATATTTGCCGCATCATCAAAAATGAACACTATGCGTCACATTGTTAAATTTTCATTAAGTCTTCTACTGATCGCCGGACTAATAGTACCGGCTACTGCCCAAAAATCGGACTTCGCTCATGTTAATACAAAAGAATTATTACAAATGATGCCCGGTATCAAAGAGGCAGATAAAGAACTTAAAGAATATACCCGCCAATTACAGGAACAAAGCCAGAACATGATGCAAGATTATCAAAAGAAGGTAAAGGAGTATGAAGATAAAAAGGCTTTAATGAATGAATCGGTGAAAGAGGTGAAGAAACAAGAGATCAAAGATATGGAGAAACGGTTGCAAAGCTTCCGTAAGAGTGCCCGTAAAAAAGTTCAGGATAAAAAGAAAGAGTTGTATGGTCCTATCCTCAAAAAGGCAGAGAACGCCATAAAAAAGGTCGCAAAAGAGGAGGGATATGCTTATGTTTTTGATACCAGTGCCGGCGGGGTGGTTTATGCCCAGGAATCCGATAATATTATGCCGCTCGTCAAACAAGAACTGGGCTTACAGTAAAGACGTTTCCAACGCCCTAAAAGCTGCCCTATAATCGTGAGTATTTCCTCCGCATCGCCGATCGGTATATTTGATTCGGGGGTCGGAGGACTGACGGTCGCCAGCAGTATTACCCATGTGTTACCCCGTGAAAGTATTTTATATTTTGGAGATACCGCTCACCTCCCGTATGGCGATAAATCTGCCGTAGCGGTACAGTACTTTGCTCGCCATATCACGGATTTTTTACTCCAGCGGAATTGTAAAGCCATCGTGATTGCCTGTAATTCAGCCTCCTCAGTGGCCTATGAGACATTAGACCAACAAGTGCCCGCTCCTATTATATTAGTGAATGTGATCGACCCCGTCATCGATCAGATTGGACGACAAGGAAAAAATTGGCAACGGATCGGTGTAATCGGGACGGAACGCACGATCGCAACGGGCACCTATGAAGAGAGGATTCGCAACAAATACCCTGGTAAAGAGGTCGTGAGTGTCGCTACTCCCTTGCTGGCTCCCATGATCGAAGCCGGCTTTTATAATAATACAGTGAGCCGGAAAGTGATCGAGCAATATTTACAAGATGATCGTTTACAACACCTCGATGCCCTGATATTGGCTTGCACCCACTATCCCCTTATCCGGCCACAGATCGAAGAATTTTATGATAATGCTATACCGGTGTTGGAGGCCGGACGGCAAGTGGCGGTGCATTTAAAAGAGCGTTTGTCACAGGTCGACTTGCTGCAACACCATGCGCAGGGAGAGCACCGGTTTTACGTGTCGGATTATACCACTTCTTTTGAGCAGACAACTCAAATATTTTACGGTAAAAAGATCAAACTGGAAGAAAATAATATTTGGGGGCAGCATTGATAGCAAACCGAGCAGCAGGATTCTACTATATTTTGATCCCCATCACCAGTACATCGTCGATCTGTCGATAACCGGACTTCCAATCTTCAAAGGCTTGGTCCAGAGAATCGTGTTGTTGCTGTAACGATTGATCTTGTATGTCGAGTAAGAGTTGTTGAAATTGTTGGTTGGAAAACTTTTCGTTATTCGGTCCACCAAATTGGTCTTCGTAGCCGTCGGAGCACATGTACAAGTGATCGCCGCTCCGTAGTGTAATTTCTTGGTTGTGAAAGTGGACATTGTCTTGGCGTTCGAAAATAATATCTCCGATAGAAAAGTTATCTGTTTGTATAGATTGGATATAGTGGTTGTTTTTCGTATAGGCTTCCGCCGGAGGGGAGGCGTCTTCAGTATTTTTTCGAACTAAGTAGAGGGGATGGACAGCTCCGGAAAACAATAACTTTTGGCCGGGTTGTATATTGCATATTCCAATGTCCATGCCGTCTTTCGGTACTTTTAGGCGGGAAGAGGAGTCGGGTTGTTGCTCGCGCAACAGGTCGGTAATGCCCGATTACAATTGGTCCAGGATGGTAGCAGGTTGAGTAACTCCCTTGTTAATGATGATTTCTTTGAGTAGCATGTGCCCGATCATACTCATAAAGGCGCCGGGGACACCGTGGCCGGTACAATCGACCACAGCGATAATTTTTTGGCTCCCTTGTTGTGTATACCAATAAAAATCCCCGCTCACTATATCACGGGGTTTGTATAATATAAAGGCGTCGTTGACCATATCTTGTAATTGGGGGGTAGGGGGGAGGAGGGAGTGTTGGATTCGCTGGGCGTAGTTGATGCTGTCGGTAATGCTCTTGTTTTTCTTGCGTAAGGCTTGCGTCCGTTGGGCAACTTTTTTCTCTAATTGCCGCTGACGGTTGCGCAAGTTGCGTTCCCGGAGCTTGATTAACCCATAAACAAGTAGAATAACGAGGAGTAAAGAGCAACCATAAAACCACCAACTTTGCCAAAAAGGAGGGTAAACGGTAAAAGTAAAGGTCTGGGGAGGCGTCGTAGTGCCAAAAACATTACGAGCCCGAAATTTTAGCGTGTGTTGACCAGGGGGGACGACGGGGAAGGTTATAGTAGGGTCGGATTGCCAGTTAGTCCATCCTGCCATTAAGCCCGGCATATAGTATTGGTATTGGGTAGCAGCTTCCTTCTTGTAAAACGGGGCGGCCATTTTCAGTGTAAAAGCACTGTTCTGATAATCCAGCTTGGGGTGGGACAGAGCGAGACTGTCGCCTTGGTTATTGGTGATTTGATGGATGTTGAGATTGAAATGATGTTGAGGAGGCGTAGAAATGGAGTTGAGCTGGTAGATCGTATTGTTGTTATTGATGACCCAGTACTGCTGTTGGGAGTCCACATAGATCTTTTTGACGTTGTTGAACAGCGAAAGGTAAGAGTGTGTTAACGTATCGTCGGTAGGCCTTGTCGTAAAACCCGACCATTTATTGTTGGTGTTGAGCCAGGTTAAATGCGGTTGACTATAGTTGATGTCTTTTCGCGTGAGGTGGCGGAGGGGGAGCAGCGATTGTTGAGAAGAATCGTAAACATAGCTGGCCGAAGAAGTAAAAAAGTAGGGCCGCCCATGGATAATTCGACTGGTTACCTGTTCTGTAAATCGTTGATTGAGGGCAAATTGTTCACGGATAGTTAATAAAGAATCAGTCGAAGGGGTATGATGGATGCGGTAAATTTTATTTTCGCCGCCCAACCAATAATGGTCCTTGTAGGTTTGAGAAATAGAGTAAACGGGGGAAGTGAGGCGGGGTAACGGAGTAGTGACATGCCAACCCTCGTTGTCATAAGTAATATAGCGTAATCCATCCTTAACACCTGCTAAATAAGTATGAGAAGGGGAAAGCTCCCGGATATGATGAATATATTCACCTTGTATAATGGGCTGAGCGCTTTTTTCTTGTATCTCATATAACCCCGTGTTACTGGCGGCTAATAGGCGGGAACCCGATTTAAGAAATTGAAAACATTTTCCTTTTAACCTGTCGCATTTTTTAAAAATATGACGGACAGATTGTAAGGCGTAAACCCGGTTAATTTGTAATTCGGGGGATGAAGAGGGGGGAGTTGTGGAAGGGGGGGGAGAGGGTTCGGAAGTAGAGGAGGAAGAGGGAGGGGGAGGGGGGGCTGATTGATCTTCTTTTTCTTGTTGGTCTTTAACAATTTTATAGCCGAAAATTTTAACGCCATCCTTTTGTTTTTCCGAAGTGTCTTGAGAAGGAGCCGGTGAAGGAGTAGGAGCAGGACGAGAAGGAGTATCCCGTTGAAAATTAGCCGTCGGCCGCTCTGGCTTTTTTATGTGGACGGCCACTTCTTTAAAGTCTTTAACCTTGTCCAGATAA
>CAZIGO010000187.1:0-5048 GCA_964538595.1 uncultured Chitinophagales bacterium
GAGATTCCACTAAATCGGTAGCGATCATAGACAATGGGGTATCGCTGGGGCATGAAGACCTCGCCCCTAATATATGGATTAACTACAAAGAGAAGAATGGGTTGAATGGCGTAGATGATGACAACAACACCTATATTGATGATGTCAAAGGCTATGATGTCGCTGATAATGATACGAACCCCAAACCACCGGGCAACGTCAGTGATTCCAGTAGTTACAACCATGGCACCAATGTGGCAGGAGTAGTAGCGGCCCGGGCCAATAACAATAAAGGCATTGCTTCGCTGGGTTATCGTATCAGGGTAATGGCTGTTAAATGTAGCGAGGACAGTTCGTCGGGAAATTCTCTTAGTCATGCCTACGATGGAATAGAATATGCTATTAAGACGGGAGCTGATATTATTAATATGTCATGGGGCAGCTTTGAGTTTTCTCAAACCGGTCAAAACTTAATCAACACGGCCTATCAAAGCGGCATCATCATGGTAGCAGCAGCGGGTAACAGCAACAGCTCTGACAAGTTTTACCCGGCCGCTTATCAACACGTGATAGGGGTAGGGGCCACCAACCCTGACGACAAAAAAGCCTA
Source organism: uncultured Chitinophagales bacterium (assembly GCA_964538595.1). Lineage (GTDB taxonomy): Bacteria > Bacteroidota > Bacteroidia > Chitinophagales > CAZIGO01 > CAZIGO01. Next base: position 590 of record CAZIGO010000187.1, read on the forward strand.
TTTTTCCAATTACGGGACGTACATTGACGTAATGGCCCCCGGTATTAATATATACACAACTTCAGCAAGTGCCGATACGTCTTACCAAAGTACAAACGGGACCTCCGTAGCAGCCCCTTTGGTATCAGCCCTGACCGGTTTAATAAAAGCCAAATACGACAAAATCTCGCCGGCTCAAATTTTAGATTCCCTCAAACAAAATTGTATTAACATCGATGACAAAAACCCGGATTATGCCGACAGCTTGGGAGCAGGACGTATTAATGCTCATGCTACCCTCGACCCAACCTATGAACCCTCCACCACTAATTACAATATAAAAACACGATCTGCCATTGCCTCCTTGCAAGTCTTCCCGAATCCCTTACCTTCCTCTAACCCCCTCAACATATCATATACACAAAACGCCTCGCCACTGATCGTTAAATTATATAACTTGCAGGGACAAGTGATGATTCAAAAAGAGATAAAAAGATCGAGACAGTTGAATACTTCCTCCCTACCAACAGGTTTATACCTATTACAAGCTCGCTCCTTGGTTTCCTCTAAAAGCTTTACCCGAAAAGTTATCATAGAATAGTCCTTCTTTATAGCCCATTTCCCCCTTCCTTTTTATTACAACAATGAGGAACGACAAGCTGTAATATATTATTTCACTGTTATCTCTTACCTTATTGCAACAGCAAAGCGATAAGAAAAGAGACTACCCAAACGTCCGCCAGCACTAAATAAGACGTAGTTTATGCCTTATTGGACGAGGGAAGATAGCTAAGAGAGTTCTTTTTATGATGATGACTTTGACTTGGATTGCTTGTCAGCAGCCTCAGCCATTTCTTTTTTCAAGGTAATGGTACGACTTACCTTGTTGAATGGGCTCTTGACCAGATCCCCATTTTTGTCCAGTAGTTCGATGGTTAAGGTGTTCTTACCACTGGGGAGACCTTCTAAGTAATAAGGAATCCATTTATTAATAGTAAAACTGACTTTGTCATTAACAGTTAATCGTACATGACGGCCTCCTTCTTGAATGTCCGTATTGATTAAATAGAAATCAAACAATAATTTCTTTGCTCCTTGTCCTTCATAAGTTCCTTTAGGACGGCTATAGAAAAGCATCGGTTTTGACAAATCGGTGGTGGAATCGATATCCCCTACATTGAATTGGATCAATTGATGAGCTTGCTTTGTTTTAACGCTTTCATGATACGATCGGGCAAAAAAGGATAAGGCTACATAATGTCCCTTGTCCATTTTCTTTTTAAACGTGGGTTTGTAATGAGCCGTATAGGGATCATTGTTTAATATTAAGTGAATATGCTGTCCTTTCTTAGAACGAGCAATTTCCCGCTCTTTGGCATCTTTTGTCTGCACTCCCAATTCATAGTTTTTTACCTCATAGTCAAAAGGTACCTTACCAGCTTTCAACTGGGCTTTATCCTTCGGCTTTTTCAAATTTAACTTGGCCTCGGGAAATTTAGGTGATACATCCGCCCAAGTTAATGTAATGCCTTGCTTGGTCTTCGACTTCTCTACGTCCTGAGAAGTTTTCTTGTCTTTCTTCATCGTATCTTTCTTACTGCCTTTATCTCCCTCTTGTTTTTGCTGTCCTCCCCCACAACTTGACCATAGCGTTATTGAAAAACAAGCTATAAACACATAAATAAGATATCTGAATTGCATAAATTTAGGTTTATCTTTGATTGTTAACGTTAATTCAACTTAGTTTTACAAAGTTAAAATAATTGCTCATAAATAAGAAACTTTGTTTCTTTAAAATTTGTTATCAGCATAACTATGGAATCAGCATCTTCTAAACCGGTTACGCTACAAATAGAGGGTATGACCTGCTCTAACTGTGCGACTAGTGTCGAGCAGGCTATTAAGCAAAAAGGAGGTAAATCAGTAAATGTCAACTTTTCTACCGGGGAGGCACAATTTACCGTACCGGCGGGCCAGTCATTATCACCTATCAAAGCCCAAATTGAAAAAAATGGTTATCAGGTCCACACTGCCGATAGAGGTTCCTCAACCTCTTCCGACACTTCCTCCTCACTTACAGGGATAGAAAAGAAGTTCTATTTTTGCTTGATATTTGCACTTCCCCTCTTTTTACACATGTTTATCCCATGGCCCCTCTTAAGTAACCCCTATTTTCAATTAGCCCTCAGCCTACCCGTTTTTATTGTAGGCATGCGCCATTTTGGCCAAAGTGCCTATTATTCTTTAAAATCGGGCTACCCTAACATGGATGTGCTCATTACTTTAGGAGCCGCCGCAGCTTTCTTTTATAGCTTAACAGGTACTGTATTGGAATTAGGGCCGGCCTATCAGTTTTATGAAACGGCGGCTATGATCCTTACCCTGGTATTATTAGGGAACGTACTGGAACAAAAATCGGTACAACGAACTACTCAATCTATACAAGCCTTAGCTCAATTACAGCCCGATAAGGCGCATCGTATCACCAATTATTCCTCTTCTGATTCCAAGCAACTGGAACATATCCCCATCCAGCAGATCCAAAAAGATGATTACCTACAAGTAAATACAGGAGATAAGATCCCCGTGGATGGAAAAGTTATAGAAGGAGAGGGAGCGGTCGACGAATCTATGATCACCGGCGAAAGCCTGCCGGTAGAGAAAGAAAAAGGCGCTGAAGTTGTGGGCAGTACGGTATTACAATCCGGCAATATTATTATGCAGGCCACTGCTGTCGGCGAAGAAACGGTCCTTTCACAAATTATCCAACTGGTCAAAAATGCGCAGTCCAATAAACCTTCTGTCCAAAAACTGGCAGACAAAATCAGTGCTATATTTGTCCCGACTGTTTTGAGTGTGGCGCTATTTACGTTTATCATCTCCTATGGTTGGGTCGGTTTAGCTTTACAACAAGCGCTCATGAACAGCATAGCTGTATTAGTAATTGCCTGCCCCTGTGCGTTAGGCTTAGCTACACCGACGGCAGTGATGGTAGGCATTGGCAAGGCCGCCCAACGCGGGATATTGATCAAAAAAGCCCGCACGTTAGAACACTTGTCGAAACTGCAAAACATAGTGTTCGATAAAACCGGCACGCTGACTACCGGCGATTTTACACTCAAAAATATACACACGCTCAACGGAGCTTCTTCCTCCACTATCAAATCTATATTAGTGGGCTTAGAGCAACACTCTTCCCACCCCATCGCCCGCTCCATCCGGCAATCACTATCCGACACCACTCCCTACACCTTTGAATCGGTAGAAGAGATCAAAGGAAGTGGAATAAAAGGAGTAGACAGTGCTCAAAACACCTATACACTCGGCTCTTACTTAACGGCTCAACATCTTACCGATGAGTCATCGCATGCCTTGTATCTCTCAAAAAACGACGAACTAATAGCTTATATCGATATAGAAGATGAAATTAAGCCAGAAGCCAAGGCAACGCTACGATGGTTGAAAGAGCAAGGTTATACCACCTATTTGGTCAGTGGTGACCATCAAGAGAAGTGTGCGCTCGTTGCTCAAGAACTTGGTATTGACCATGTTTATGCGGAGCAGCTGCCCGACCAAAAACTCCAATTAATCGAACAATTATCAGAAGAAGCTCCTACCGCTATGGTAGGTGACGGCGTCAATGACGCCCCTGCCTTGAGCCGAGCTACTATCGGGATATCGCTTAGCAATGCCACTCATGTAGCTATCGAATCCGCTGAAGTTATATTATTGCAAGGCAACCTCGACTATTTACGACAAGCGTTTAAAGTGGGGGGGTATACCTTACGCACTATCAGACAAAATCTCTTCTGGGCTTTCTTTTACAACGTTTTAGCTATTCCCGTCGCTGCTATCGGGTTACTTAACCCTATGATCGCTGCTTTGTCAATGGCATTTTCCGATGTAGTAGTAGTGGGTAATTCGCTGCGGTTGCGATTAAAACGCCTATTCTGATCACCTCTCTTTACGGGGAGCTTGCCAATGGGAAAGATCTTTTTGCAACAGTCTACTTAACTGTTGTATTTCCTCCTCCAACTGACGATGCAAATAATCGCGGGTTTCCGCCTTTAAAGGAGGGCGCGGATTTCGTTTCATATTCCATTGAAAGATCTGCTTCATGATCTTATGGCGCCAAGACTTGACCGGTAACAGTTTCCTAACCCATTTTCGCAGGCGAGTCGGCGGTTGCATAATCAAGCGATGCAAAACCCAACTTTTATAGCTTCGATTAACATTGCGGGCCGGCAGGTCTGAATAAGTTCGATTTGAGATGTTTAAAAATTGTAATACCCGTTGATAAGCAACCACCGTATCTTTCTTAAAATGGCGAAACCAAACAATATGGAGACGCTCCCACCCGAACTGATCCACATAGCGCTGAATTTGACCGGAAAAACGGACTACTTCAGTATATAATAAGCCCGGCGGGAAATGAGCGGTAGCCGGGATCTGTTTGCCCTGTTTCCTGGCCGATTCAGCA
>CAZIGO010000188.1:0-5042 GCA_964538595.1 uncultured Chitinophagales bacterium
GGTCAGTGGTATTACCAACATTCATATACCGGCCGAAGCCGGGCAACCCGCCGTGGCCAACATAGGCGTGACCGGCGGGCAGGAGGCGCTGCATTGGTACTGGTTCTTTGGGGCCGTTTACGGAGTAAAATCGGGCACTCAACCGGCGGGTGATGACCACAACCACAATCACAACAGTGGGGACAACCATATTAGCCCCGGGAATCACCTTATTTATAACGCTACCCTCGGCTACCGCCCGATGAAAACCTCTTATTACAAACCGGATATCGTATTCTTTCTTGAAGGGGTAGGTAAGTTTCAGCAAAAGTCAGTTCAGAACGGCGAGGCTATCCCCCAAACAGGAGGACATGCCTGGTCAGTAGCCCCCACCTTTATGCTCACATACAGGAACGTAGCCTTGAGAGGGGGAGTGGAGTTCGGCTTGGCAGACGCCCAATTCATAGAAAAACCCGAAACCAACTACAAACTCATCTTAGAATGGCACTTGTAATTTTTAAGCATAACAAAAATCAAAACAGGATGAAAACAACCCTAAAAATCATGACAATTCTTTTCGTATTAGTGAGCACTTTCCCGAATGGATATGCCCAAGAGGCTCAACAAGAAAATGCTCGAAAATATGTCAAAGTGGAAGTTGATGGGCTGGCCTGCCCCTTCTGTGCCTACGGGTTGGAGAAGAAGCTCAAAAAAATAGAAGGACAGCAAGATCTTTTTATTGATATTCAGGAGGGATTTGCCACTTTCAATGTGCCCGCTGATAGTAAAATAACAAAAGAAAAGCTGAGCAAGATTGTAAAAGATGCAGGTTTTAAAGCCCGAAAAGTAGTCTTTTCCGATAAGCCGTTTGCAAAGACAAAACAAGATGAAAATTAATGCTCATTACTCATTAATTATTGCCCTTTCAACAATATTGATTGTGTCGGCTTGTCAGGAAAAAAAAGCCCGATGGCAATTCAAAGAAACAATTGACCTTGGCGAAATACAACCCATTGGTTTTGTTAAAGTCAATGATTACTTTTGGATATCCGATGCCGGGAACAATCGCCTCATTAAGTGGGATAAACAAGGCAACATAGTAAAAAAACACACCGGTTTCCAACGCCCGATGCATCTGGCTTATCACAATGAAATATTGTACATACCTGAATACCTGTCAGACACGATCAAAACTTTGAAAAACGGCAAAACAAACTTCCTTCCACTTCAAAAAACTCCTGACGCTCCAGCTACCATAGATGTACAAAACAATCTGATTGCCATCGCCGATTTTTACAACCATCGTATTATCCTTCAACAGGGTAAGAAAACAACAACCATTGGAAAAAAAGGGCACAATGACGGTGAACTGAACTATCCCACCGATGTCAAAATATTTGACAGTCTGCTGTATGTTGCAGATGCGTATAACAATCGTGTTCAAGTATTTAATCTCAACGGAGAGTATGTGAAAATGATCGGATGGAACGACACCATAAAAGTAGCTTCGGGATTAGATGTATCCCGAAAGTATATTGCAGTGGCTGACCAAGAAAATAACCGGGCTCTGATATATAATCATCAGGGCAAATTGCTGCAAATACTACGTCAAAACATTGACTATCCCACTGATGTATTGCTTCATAAAAAGGAATTGTACGTTATTAACTTTCAAGGCAGCTCCATTTGCTTTTATAGCGAGGAATAATCACCAACCCCTCGCCCCCAATCCCATCATCCATCCTCTTCGTCAATGGGCGGAGGCGGGCAGTAATATACCCGGCTGTGCTTGCCCGGAATAAAAAATAAAAAAGGCGTGCCGTTTATATTGAGAGAAAAGTACAAGCGGAATCGGGGAAGAGGAGCACCCTCCTAAAGCTAACTTTTTATAAAATTAATGCTTTCTCTCAGGTGTAATAGGATAGTTTATATTCATATTCTGTACTTGATTAATCGACAAGAAGAGCACATTTCTCCCCCCCTACTAATCTTATAATTAAGCCGTTGCCCGCTATCGGCTTCCCATATATTTTAAGAATTTTCTTTTTACTTCAAATAATAAATTTGTAATTTCTTAAATTACCCGTAACCTTACTCAAAAAAATTATTGCTATGACCGATAAAAATAATAATGGATCCAGTCAATGCCCTTTTACAGGAGGAGGCACAAAACAAGCCGCCGGCCAAGGAACACGCAACCAAGATTGGTGGCCCCACCAACTGAATATTGATATTCTCCGCCAACACGGCCCGCTTTCCGACCCGATGGGCGAAGACTTTGATTACGCCGAGGCGTTTCAGCAACTCGATTTGAAGGAGCTCAAACAAGATATCTTCGAGGTAATGACCGACTCCAAAGGATGGTGGCCTGCTGACTGGGGACATTATGGACCCCTTTTTATTCGTATGGCCTGGCATAGCGCCGGCACCTACCGGGTAGCCGACGGTCGCGGCGGCGCCGGTACCGGTAATCAACGGTTTGCCCCGGTGAACAGCTGGCCCGACAATGTCAGTCTTGACAAAGCCCGCCGTTTGCTGTGGCCGATCAAACAAAAGTATGGACGGAAAATTTCTTGGGCCGACCTGATCATATTAGCCGGCAACTGCGCCTTGGAATCGATGGGACTCGAAACCTTCGGCTTTGGAGGCGGACGAGAAGATGTTTGGCAACCCGAAAAAGATATCAATTGGGGGCCGGAACACGAGTGGCTCGCTGATGAGCGCCATGATGACGATGGAAATCTCGAAGGACGACTGGCCGCCGACCACATGGGGCTCATCTACGTCAACCCCGAAGGACCTAACGCCGAACCGGATCCGAAAAAAGCCGCTCACTTTATTCGTCAATCTTTTAAACGCATGGCAATGGACGACTACGAAACGGTGGCTCTGATAGCCGGGGGGCATACGTTTGGGAAAGTGCACGGGGCCGCTCCGGAAGACAACCTGGGACCCGATCCCGAATCCGCCCCGATCGAACAACAAGGGCTCGGCTGGAAAAATAAATACGGCAGCGGAAAAGGACCGGACACCATCACCAGTGGATTGGAAGGAATCTGGACCGATCAACCGATAAAGTGGGACATGGGTTTTTTCCATAACCTATTCAACTACGAATGGGAACTACAAAAGAGCCCGGCCGGCAAATGGCAATGGGTGGCCAAAGATGAAGAAGCCCAGAACACCGTGCCCGATGCTCATGATGATTCCAAGAAGCATGCTCCCTTTATGCTAACCACTGACCTGGCCCTCAAAGAAGATCCCGAATACGAAAAAATCTCTCGCCATTTTTATAATAACCCGGAGGAATTTGCCAATGCTTTTGCCCGGGCTTGGTTCAAACTTGTTCATCGGGATATGGGTCCTAAAGACCGTTATCTCGGCCCCGAAGTGCCGGACGAAGACCTGATCTGGCAAGACCCTGTCCCTGATGTAAATCATCAACTGATCGATGAAAACGACATTGCATCATTAAAGAAACAACTCCTTGACACCGACTTATCGATATCCGAACTGGTATCAACCGCTTGGGCTTCTGCCTCCACCTTCCGGGGCTCCGATAAACGGGGCGGGGCTAATGGAGCTCGTATCCGGCTGGCTCCCCAAAAAGATTGGGAAGTAAATAACCCGGAACAGCTCTCCCGTGTATTAGACACACTGGAAGACCTGCAAACCTCTTTCAATAACGCCCAATCCGGTGACAAAAAAGTTTCGTTAGCCGACTTAATCGTATTAGGTGGAGGAGCAGCTATTGAAGAAGCCGCCCGACAAGCCGGTCATGAGGTATCTGTCCCCTTTACTCCCGGCCGGGCCGATGCTACGGCAGAACAAACGGATGAAGAATCATTTCAATGGCTCCGCCCGGAAGCCGACGGGTTCCGTAACTATTTCAATACTCAACGTAAAACTACCCCCGAAGATATGCTGATAGACAAGGCGCAACTCTTAACATTAACGCCGCCTGAAATGACAGTACTCCTCGGCGGTATGCGAGTTCTCAATACCAACTACGACGGCTCCGAGCATGGAGTACTCACGAAACGACCGGAAACGTTGACCAACGATTTCTTTGTCAACTTGCTCGATATGAACATCAGCTGGGAAGCCAAATCTGACGACAAACTTGTTTTTGAAGGACAGGACCGCTCTACGGGAGAAAGTAAGTGGACCGGCACCCGGGTTGACCTTATTTTCGGTGCTAATTCCGAATTGCGAGCCCTCGCCGAAGTCTATGCCGCCGACAATGCTCAAGATAAGTTCGTGAACGACTTCGTAACAGCATGGAGCAAGGTGATGAAATTGGACCGGTTTGATATAAAATAATCGGCAGGGAATCGTCAACGACAGGGCCTCTTCATGGGCAACGTCATTGGCTCCACCTACCTTCTCTAAAAACAGGTTCGAAGTAGAAACCGACTATACATTTCCCTCCTGGGGATACCGTAAACCCAACCTGACCTGATTCTTCTCTTTCCTATAAAGGCTGCCGTAACCAATTATACCTCATTACTATATCTGCTAATCATAGTAGGGAAAACAGGGAAGAAAATGGCAGGCAGTCGACAGAAAAATAATGTCTATTATTTAAACCCGTACGCCCATCACCGTAATGTCATCTACTTGTTGTTCCTCCCGCATCCATACCGACAGTTCATTGTCTAACTGCGATTTTTGACCAGAAAGGGGGGATTGTGCTGTTTCATTTAACAGTTTTTTGAACCGCCCCTTCATATATTTTTTGCCACGAGGACCACCGAATTGATCGGGGTAACCGTCAGAAAACAGATACAAGGAATCCCCTTTATGAAGGGTCAATTGTTGCTGAGAAAAAGATTTATCTTTAAAATAACCGCCGATAGGATAAGGAGACGCTTTGTATTCGTGCAGTTTCCCTTACCGGACTACATAAAGCGGATTTTTAGCCCCGGCAAATGTCAATTGCTGTTGGTCACTGTCCCATACACAAAGAGCCATATCCATTCCATCTTTCATTTCGTCGGTGCCCCCCTGTTGATGGAGCGCTTCCATAACTCCTTGATCGATTTGTTCGAGAATGTGGCGAG
>CAZIGO010000189.1:0-611 GCA_964538595.1 uncultured Chitinophagales bacterium
GGTAATACTGCAAAATTTCCTTCACAGTTTCTACTCCTTTATTATTAAACCCCATCCTGTTTAACAAAGCCTCGTCGGAATGTAGACGAAATAACCGAGGTTTCGGATTACCATATTGTGGTCGGGGGGTCACCGTCCCGACTTCGACAAAGCCAAAACCTAAATAAGACAAAGGGGTAATATATTCAGCATTCTTATCAAATCCAGCTGCTAGCCCCACCGGATTGGGGAAAGTTATGCCCGCTACTTCCTTTGACAATCGGGAGGAAGTAAAGCAGTACCGATTTTTTAATAAAGATTTGATTCCAGGAATTTTAATACTCTTCCTCATCAAACGCATCACAAAGTGATGGCTCTTTTCGGCATCAGCTAAAAATAATAAGGGACGCCCAATTTGCTTATACATCGATATCATCTTTTATCATTATCCCAAAAGTAATTAAAAGTACTTAAAACATCGTCTCCCCCTCCCCCTAAAGGTTGTTTAACTTTATGCACAATCACCCATAACATTCTTATATTCGCTTTATAAAAAATAAATTAGTTTATGACGTCGTCCGCTCCATTAGCAGAACGCATGCGCCCGGATACTTTCGATGATTTTATGGGGC
>CAZIGO010000189.1:621-4944 GCA_964538595.1 uncultured Chitinophagales bacterium
ATTCAAACAGGCAAGATTCCCTCTTTGATCTTATGGGGCCCGCCGGGAACCGGCAAAACTACCTTAGCCCATATTATAGCCAACCAACGTCAACTACCTTTTTATTCGTTAAGTGCCGTGGACTCAGGAGTAAAAGAAGTGCGAAAAGTAATCAATACTGCCAAAATGCAGGGAGGGGGACTACTGTTTATCGACGAAATTCATCGATTCAGTAAATCACAACAAGATGCGTTACTGGGAGCCGTAGAAAAGGGAACGATCAGCCTGATCGGGGCTACGACGGAAAATCCGTCATTCGAGGTTATTAGCCCTCTTCTCTCCCGCTGCCAAGTTTATACGTTAGAACCCTTACAAAAGGAAGACCTGCGCCATTTAGCCCATCGAGCGCTAGAAAACGATGAGTATTTACAAAAACAAGACATACGTATAAAAGAAGAAGAGGCCTTGTTACGGTTATCTGGGGGCGATGCCCGCAAGTTATACAATTTGATTGAACTTGTGGTAGAAGGCGCTTCCGACGAACCGATTGAGATCACCAATGACACCATTATACATTATGCCCAACAAAAAATGGCGTTATACGATAAGGGAGGAGAACAACATTATGATATTATTTCGGCCTTTATAAAATCCGTGCGGGGGAGCGACCCCAATGCTGCTTTATACTGGTTAGCCCGGATGTTAGCAGGAGGGGAAGACCCCAAGTTTATTGCTCGCCGTTTGATCATTTTGGCTTCCGAAGATATCGGGAATGCTAACCCCACCGGCTTAGTATTGGCCACCAATTGCTTTGAGGCTATTGAACGTATCGGCATGCCGGAGGGAGAAATCGTATTGGGACAAGTGACCACTTACCTCGCTAGCTCTCCCAAAAGCAATGCATCTTATGAGGGCATAAAACAAGCCAAGAAAAAAGTAAAAAAAACAGGAGACCTGAGCGTACCGCTTCATCTCCGTAACGCCCCTACTGAGTTAATGAAAGAAAAAGGTTACGCCGCCGATTACAAATATTCTCATAATTATGATCAACACTTTACCGCCCAAGAATATTTACCAGAATCGGTGAAGGGAAGTAAGTTTTATGAACCAGCAGATAACAAACGAGAACAAGAAATACGTAAACACTTACAACGATTGTGGCAAGGCAAATATAATTATTGATTTACTTTTCCCGGCCGTCACATGAAGCCGCCCAATAAATAGGGGAGCTCTCTAAGCAGCTCCCCTTAACCATTAACTGGACTTATCAAATACTTAACGAATTAGATTGACCATCCCTTTCTTTTCGATAGGATCGCCATTAGTAAGTTCCCCTTGAATCAAATAGACATAAGCTCCTTCGGGGAGTTTTTGATTGGTACTGGCTTTACGACCATCCCATCCTTTATTAGGATTAGTGGTTTGAAAAAGTTTTTCTCCCCACTTATTAAAGATCACTAACTTGAACTTTTCAAAGCCTCTGCTACGCACCTTAAAGACATCATTTTTGCCATCGTCATTAGGAGTAAAAGCCGAAGGTACAAAAAACCGGGGCTTATTAACTTCAATATGGATAGAATCTTCGTTTACGCAACCATTGACATCAGTGACTTCAACGGTATACGTTCGTGAACTGTCGGGCTGGGCTATGGGTTCTTGAATACTGGCATTAGACAGCCCTTGTAGGGGACTCCAAAGATACTGGATCCCGCCTGTAGCTAACAATTGATATTCCATTCCCCGCGTAATTTCAACTGAATCCGGTCCTGCATCGGCAGCCGGTAGCGGATGAACGGTTACCGTTATCTCATCGGTAATAGCATCACAGCGAGAGGCGCTGGTATCTGTAACAAAAACAGTATATTCCGTTGTCTTTCCAGGAGCCACATAAGGTGTAGCATTGGTGGTGTCACTGATATAATGAGATGTATCCGACGGCATAGAATCAACGCGCCACCGATAGGTTTGTCCTTCTAACGGGGCGGTACCTATTTGCACCGTATCACCATAACAAATTTGGCGATCCGGCCCAGCATCCGCCATCATGGAGTTTAACATTGTCACTACAACAGTATCTTTTCCCTTACAACCGGTAGTATTATCAGTAACCCTTAATTTGTAGTTCGTAAAGGAGGCTTCTGGGCTAGCAATGGGGTTAGCTTTGGAGGAATCATCCAACGTGCTTGCTGGTTTCCAGCGATAACTATACCCCGACACAGGCGAAGTACCGAGTTGAACAGTCCGCTCCGCACAAATTGTAGTATCAGCACCCGCATAAGCATCAGGTAAGGTGTCAATACTAACGAGGCCCGTATCTGTATTAGTACAAGTACCATCTGTGATAGAAAAAGTAACTATTTTGGTACCCCCATATCTATAAGAAACATCGCTGGGGTTTTCAGCGGTAGAGTTGGCCGGTCGTGCACTTGCACCAAAACTCCAGCTATACGACCATTTATCAGCACTGGTCCCGGTATTTTCAAAATCCACGGGACTTTTGGCACAAACCGAATCAGTGGCATCAAAACTTACTTTTGGAGTAAAGTTGATCGTGATCGTTTTATCAACGGTATCTACACAACCGGTGTTAGTATTTCTTACCTCCAGATCAACCGTCTTGGTTCCTTTTGTATCATATTTAATTCCTGAAGGATGAGTTTTTGAGGAAGTACTCGGCGATGATCCATTGCCAAAGCTCCATTGATAATCATTATTTCCTCTCATGGAACCCGTATAAGTGAAGGACATCGTATCACCGGTACAGGTGGGGGCGGTTGATGTAAATGAGGCCGACGGGGTCTGTTCTATTAATATATGTTGAGTGTCAGTGGCGGTGCATTTTCCATCACTGATCGTCAATGTAACCACTTTTTTTCCGGCACTGCTGTAGGTTACCCCACTGGGATTTTCAGCCGTAGAAGTTGAAGGCGAGGCTCCTTTACCAAAATCCCAAGTATAAGACCACTTATCACCGGAACTACCGGTATTTGTAAAATCCACTTCACTTTGCACACATACAGGCGCATTAGAAGTAAATGTGGCGGTAGGTTGATCATTGATCGTAATCGTATTCCAAGCCGTATCCGAACAACTGGCATCATGAATCACAAACTGGACCGTTTTATTGCCTTCTTTACTGTAGCTGATACCCTGGGGATTTTCATCAGTGGAAGTAGAGGGAGAAGCATCACTGCCAAAATCCCAGTCATACGACCAACTTCCCCCGGATGACCCCGTATTATCAAAACTCATCGTATCTCCTTCGCAAGTAGGGGCGGTAGAAGAAAAGCTGGCTTCCGGATCATCATTTACCATAAATGTGGCCGTATATGTGTCACTACAGTTATCGTTTGATACGGTAAAAGTGACCGTCTTTTGTCCCGGGCTACTGTATACGATACCTTTCGGATTTTCGGCAGACGAGGTATTCGGGTCAGCATCTTCCCCAAAATCCCATTGGTAGTTCCACTTGTCCCCGGAACTTCCGGTGTTCGTAAAGTCAACTTCAGTACCCTGACAAGTATCAGTGGAACTTAAACTAAAATCGGCATTAGGCTCTTCATAGATTGTGATACCCTTGGTCTCTGAAACAATTTCATTCGGGGAACAAGAGGTGTCCGTAATCGTAAGAGTGACCGACTTAACGCCGGCAGAAGAGTAAGTTATATTTTGAGGGTCTTCGACACTCGATTTAGCCGGATCAGCATCACTTCCGAAATCCCACTCGTAGGTAAAATTTTTATGCGAGTCCGTACCCAAATTGACAAAGTCCACTGAATCAAACATACAGACCGGCGTAGAAGCCGAGAAATTCGCCTCCAGTGTGTCATTACACTGTCCTTTTACTGAATGAACACCAAACAGTCCTCCTACCAAAAAGAGGAAAGTAAAAACAACCGTTAAGCAACGCATATGATTCAAAAACCGCATATCGTATTATTTTTTTGTGGTCAAATTTTTAATATAACTGTGACTTTCTTTCCTGACCGCTCTTATTAAAATTCAGGGAAAGGATAATTGCCGAACCCTTCCGCTTGCTGTAATTTAAATGAAAGCGAGATCTCATGAGCATTAGCTCCTCCCGCCAACGTTTTCAACCGTGAAGTTACCATATCATAACTGTAACCTACCGTAAAATAGGAGTGACTATACCCCACAAGCAATCCTATGCCATCTCGTCTTTTATAAATGGCTCCGGCCGTAACTTTATTGATACCATCCATTACATAGTGTAAATGAACACCGCCGGCCAATTCTTCAGGACCTTCCTGTGTAATCAATCTTACGTGAGGAGTGAACCCGAAATTACCGGTCATTACACGACTCCCGATCAAATAACTGAAT
>CAZIGO010000190.1:0-2283 GCA_964538595.1 uncultured Chitinophagales bacterium
TGTGGACCAGGCAATGGTAAATGATGCTTGCCAGGTCCTGAAAAAACTTTAAATAAACCTAAGAAACCATGTCTATCCGTTTGAAGATATTACCTGTAGTATTATTGCTTTTGTGGAGCTGTAATGCATTCCGGGGAACGACAGAATTTACAGTGGAGCATAAGACCACTTTCACCGTGGAACCTACTGCCCCCATAACATTTCCGACGCCGGAAGTGACCACTCATTCTAAACAGACGTTTGAAAACCACGACACAAAGGCCAGCTTAGTAGAAGAGGTGCGATTGCGCAATATGAAGTTGACTATAGTAAGTCCTGAGTCTACCGATTTTAGTTTTTTGGAGGAAATAGTTATTTATTTATCGACCGATAATGAACCTGAGATACAAATTGCTCACCTAAGTGATGTTCCCCAGCAAGCCCAACAAATCGAATTGATAACAACTGACAGCAAACTTGACCCTTATTTGAAAGCGGAAGAGTACACGATCCGAACGAAGACAACCACCGATGAAACAATAGCACGAGAAATTGATATTCAAGCCAAGCTAAAATTTTATGTCAAAGCGAAAACCAAAATATTTTCTTAAGTTTCGCTTTCTATTTATCTATAGGGCCTCAATTCTTTATCCAGTATGATAAAAAAGTGTATTGCTTTATTTGGTTTTTTTGTATGGGGCATAACATTGATGGGCCAAGAAAATAAATCATCAGATACGCTTCCCCTTGTTCGCCCTATTCATGCTGTGAAGGTTACCCCTTCTTTCCAAACGTTTCAAACTTTTCGATTTACTGGAGGAAATTTACATTTTTCTTCGGCTTTGCGATGGCCTCGTATTACATTGGATGTCAGTTTACGTTATTTCCGGGGATTGGACACGACAGTGATCCCGAAAGATTTTGAATATGAGATTCCCCGCCATTACCGGCTGGATATAGAACCCCGATTTTGGTTTTTCGACCGGTATAATAAATTGTCGATGGGAGCAGTGTTCAGTGTCTATCATACGGGAAAATTGGCCGGTGGTCTTTCTTTTTACTATATGATCCCTTTGACCTTTAAAGGAAACGCTAAAACTCAAGACAGCTACTTTTTTCTGGAGCCGGGTACCGGCTTTTATACCACCTCTATAGAAAAATTTAGTAATAATACCCCCCTCTACTTACGGTATATATTATCAATAGGTTATTATTGGAATAGTACGAATACACCTCGATGAGTGAAAAAGTTACCATACGGCCGGGCATTAACAAAGATATCCCTGCTATTTTAGCACTTATAAAAGAGCTGGCCGATTATGAAGAGGCCCTTGGAGAAGTAAAGGTAACGGAACAGCAATTGAAAGAGGATGCTTTTGGCCCCGCTTCCTTGTTTGAATTTAAAGTAGCTGAAGTAGGGAAAGAATTGGTCGGTATGACATTGTATTATTATGGGTATTCCACCTGGAAAGGAAAGTTGCTTTACTTGGATGATATTGTCGTAACTCGTCGTTGGCGGCGTCAAGGGATAGGAACGCAATTGTTTAATGCTCTTATAAAGGAAGCTTACAAAAATGAGGCCCAGCAGATTCGATTTCATGTCTTAGATTGGAACGAACCGGCAATCAAGTTCTATCAACATTATGGGGTGGATTTTGAAAAAGAATGGATTACCTGTAAAATCGAAGAGAAAGCTATTAAGCAGTTAAATAATCATTGAACTATGAAGGTGCTTAAATTTGGTGGCGCTTCCGTTAAGGATGCCGAAGCTATAAAAAATGTAGGGCATGTCCTATCTGATTATCAAACGGAACCTGTCGTAGTCGTTGTCTCTGCTATGGGGAAGATGACAAATGCCTTTGAAGCATTGACCGAACATTATTTTCATAAGTCAGAGGAGGTGAACAAGCACTATCAACACATTCATAGCTATCACTATCAGATCATAGAGAAATTATTTGATTCGAAACAGGCCCCTGTTTATCAACAAGTAAATGCATTTTTTGACCAACTGCAACAGCAGTTACAGCGAGAACCGGTAGAATCCTACAGTTATATTTATGACCAGGTCGTTTCTATCGGTGAATTATTGTCCACTACTATTGTGAGTGCTTATTTAAAAGAGCAACATCACCTTGACAATAAATGGCTCGATGCCCGGGGATTGATCCTTACAGACGATAATTACCGGGAAGCACGGGTACAATGGGCTGAAACTCGGCGGGCTCTTAATGAGCAATTACTGGATATTTTACCGCGAATGCCGATCATTACACAAGGTTTTATCGGCGGCACTATCCAAAA
>CAZIGO010000190.1:2293-4738 GCA_964538595.1 uncultured Chitinophagales bacterium
TGAAACTACTACGCTGGGTCGTGAAGGTTCGGACTATACAGCCGCCATAATCGGTACTATATTGGAGGCAGAAGAGGTAATTGTTTGGAAAGATGTGCCCGGTGTATTGACGGCAGACCCCAAACAGTTTTCTTTTGCCCAAAAAATTGACCGCCTGTCGTATTATGAAACCATTGAAATGACTTACTATGGGGCTAAAGTATTACATCCTAAAACAATTAAACCTTTGGAAAACAAGGGTATACCCCTTCGGGTGCGCTCCTTTGTCGATCCCCAAAAAACAGGCACCCTCATCACTCATGCCCCGGCAGACGAGTCTTACCCGCCTATTGTTATTCAGAAGACCAACCAGGTCCTCTTTTCTCTCCATACAAAAGATTACTCATTTATTAGCGAAGAAACCTTAAGCCTCATTTATAGTTTATTTGCTCGTTTTCAGGTACGGATGAATATGGTACAGATCGCCGCCGTAAGTTTTTCGGTGTGTATTGATCAACAGCCGAATCGCTTGGCTGCGCTCGTCGCTGAACTTCAAAAAAACTTTAAAGTGTTAAAAAATGAGCACTTGGTCTTATACACGATACGTCATTATCATGATTTTGATGTAGAACAGCTTATACAGGGGCGAACCCTGTACTTAGAACAGCGGACCCGCCATACTCTTCAGTTTGTGCTCAGGGCAACGTTCTGATCATTCCATAGAAAATCCTACTTTGATGACAACCTGCCAATGTTGGATCTGGTCCTCGTCAATGTTCCCTCGTATTTCTTTTACCTCGAACCAGCGCATATTACGTAATGTTTGGCTGGCACGTTTGACAGCTGCTTGAACAGCATCTTCAACACTTTTAGTAGAGGAACCGGTCAACTCAACTTTTTTATAAACATGGGTACTCATAATTCTGCGATTTTGGTGAAAAAATGCTGTACAATGATATTATAATTAATTGCATTACAAATACAATGCCCGCTTCGTATAAATGGGAAACAATTAATCTAACTCATCCCGTAAGCGGGCTAAAAACTGGCGAATTTCTTTGAGCGATTTGATGATATCAAACTTTTCTTCTGTTTCTTTTCGGTGGTATTTTAATTGCTTTTTAGCCCCCTTGAGTTTATAGCCTTTTTCCCGGGTTAAGTGATAGATGAGAGCTAACTTGTCGATATCTTTTTGAGTGAAGAGGCGATCCCCTTTTCGCGTTTTGCGGGGACGTATCATTTCAAATTCATTTTCCCAATATCGAATGAGAGAATTGGAAACCCCCAAGTGCTCGGCTACTTCACCGATAGAGTAGTAATGCTTTTCTTTATCGGAAGGGGTGGACATACAGTTGAAAATTAGGTGTATTGAACAGTGCCATTTGGGGTTTGGATTTGTACGGAGGCTTGATCCGCTTTTTTACATTCCCCAATTATACGGGTTTCAATATCGTAGTGGTGGGCGACTTGTCGGATATCTTCCACTTGCTCCGGGGCTACATACAGTTCCATACGATGTCCCATGTTAAAAACTTGATACATTTCTTTCCAATTTGTGCCGCTAGTAGATTGAATGAGTTGGAAAATAGGGGGGACGGGAAAAACGTTTTCTTTGATGACCGACAATGATTCAACAAAATTCAGCACTTTGGTTTGGCCCCCCCCGGTACAATGAATAATGCCATGGACAGCAGAACGGTATTCTGATAAAATGGATTTGATAACGGGGGCATAAGTACGAGTAGGGGAGAGCAGCATTTCCCCGACGGTATGAGAAGTTTCGGGAACAGTGTCCTGTAGCGTTTTATCTCCTGCATAGGCTAAATGATCGGGCATATGAGGATCATAGCTTTCGGGATATTGCTCGGCGTAAGAATGTTTGAGGACATCATGGCGGGCTGAGGTCAATCCGTTACTTCCTATACCACTGTTGTAGTGCTCCTCATAATCGGCTTGTCCAAAAGAAGCTAAGCCGATGATCTGGTCGCCGGGCTGTATGTCATTAACGACTACTTGTTGGCGGGGAAGTCGAGCAAAGGCGGTTACTCCCACGTCTACTGTGCGTATGATATCCCCGACATCAGCTGTTTCGCCACCGGCGAGGTGAGCTTGAATGCCCCATTCCTGTAAGGAGTTGATAAAATTGTTACTTCCGTTAATAAGGGCGCTGATCACGTCACCGGGAATCAAATTTTTGTTGCGTCCTAAAGTGGAAGTGAAGACGATGTTGTCGACCGCCCCTACGCAAGCCAGGTCATCTAAATTCATAACAATGGCGTCTTGCATAATATTACGCCAAACTTGGAGATCGCCCGTTTCTTGCCAGTATAAATAGGCCAATGAAGGTTTAGTTCCTGCTGTGTCGGAGTGCATCACCTGGCAGTGGGTATCTTGTCCCCCGGCATGGTCGGGTAATATTTTACAAAAAGCATTTGGGTAAAGACCGGCTTCCAGATGTTGCACTGC
>CAZIGO010000191.1:0-2222 GCA_964538595.1 uncultured Chitinophagales bacterium
TCAGAAGTGTTGGGTAACGTTCGGATAATTATAGCTTCGCTATGGGGATTTTCAATTTGTTTTTGAAGTTGGGCTTTTGTGATTACTTCGTCATTTCCGCGGGTAACGGGGCGGATTGTTACGACTTCGGCGAACCAACAAAATCTTTGAAGGCAGTGGTTGATCGCTATTGTTTCTTCGGTGATATGGCCGACACATTCGGTATGGGTACCATTGCCATGAGGGTTTAAAGTGATGTTAAAGAAGTTGATAGGAGCGCCGGCAGCTACAGAACCAATGAATTCTCCTTGTTGAACAGGGGAAATGCGGAGAGGCGGAGCATCGAATGCTTTGACCGAATGGGAGGGCGTTAGTGGCAGTGATATATCGAGGGGCTGATTATAATTGATGGCCCAAGTGGTATTGTTATAGGTAATCGTCCCTTTCATAGCACACTATTATAGGTCAGGGTTCTGCTGATGGCGTTGCTGATCCCGCTGCGTTTTTTTATTTAGATTGCGTTGCAGTGCTTCGGTGAGATCGGTATTAGTTTGATTAGCAATACATAGCACAACGAATAAGACATCGGCTAATTCATCGGCAAGTTCTTTTTTAGAAGCAGAATCTTTGTAGGATTGCTCACCATAATCACGGGCCATTAATCGAGCTACTTCTCCCACTTCTTCGCTCAAGATGGCCATATTGGTGAGCTCATTGAAGTACCGGACGCCTTTTTCCTGAATCCAATCATCCACTATTTTTTGGGCTTCTTGAATGGTCATGAGGTAAGGTTTTAATGTATTTTGTAAGATAAGGAAAAGTTGGAGAATGGAAATATGGCTTATTCAGAAGCGGGGACACACATTTTGATAATTATCCTTTTGGGAGTCAGAGAAAGCTCCGACGTAGAGGAAAGATATTTCCGGTCCCCCTTGGTATTTTGAGGCGGTTCGGAGTTCAGAGATGTTAATATCATAACTAAATCCCATGGTATATTGTTTATAGTCGATTTTAACAGCAGGTATAAAAGCATCATTCCAGCGATACCATAACCCTCCGTAAATTGTAACCTCCCTACTTTTCAAAGCTTGATTTTGAAAGTTGAGATATGAGCCAAAGTTAAATTCTTGCGCTTTTCCTTGATAAATATACATCATACTGGGAATTAGCCGCCATTGCTTGGATAAGGTGAATTGTCCTCCTGCTATACCGGTGAACTTTCGGGGAAGACGGGCGGATTCGTTGGGGTAATGCGTTTGATTGGGCCTGTTGAGGTGAGCTAACATAGCACCAGTATATAAATTGATATTGTCACTATGCTTATATGTCCATAATAATCCGGCTGATATGTCACCAAACATATAGTTTGAGCGTGTACTGGAAAAATTTTCTCGATGGCTTCGGGAAGGATCAAATTGTTCCCCGTTGTATTGGTTACCAAATTTAAGGTTTGCATAATTAATTTTGCGTTGTACCAAACCTCCTTTTACTGCCAGTGATATATATTGTTGACTCTCTTTTCCAAGTGCTTTATGAAAAGTTCCGGTTAATTGAACATTATTTGTTCCGTATTCGGAATCGCCTGCAATATCACTATAAAATACAATTCCCCCACCCATAAAATTTTCACCAAGCTTGTTTTTTAAAAAAGCCATGTCGGCTCCAGCTGTTATGGTTTTATAAGGATGATTGGTCACGCTGCTCCACTGACTACGGTAAATGCCGCTAATTCGGTAGTCTCCATTTATCATACCAGCGAGGGCAGGGTTGATGGTAAGAGGAGAAGCTGTGAATTGGGAAAAGTGCTTGTCTTGGGCTTTTATTTCATTACAAATAAAGGGGAGAAGGATAGTAACAAAAATGAAACCCAGATAGTGGTTTTTAATATTCATTGTAATAAAAATTTGACAAAAATTACCGGATTAATGTAACGTCTCCTTTTCTTTGAAGTGGGGGGCGATTGGGACAGTTGATAGAGAGGTGATAGACATAGACTCCTGGTTTTTGAACTTCTCCGTGATAGCGTCCGTTCCAGCCCTCCGCCGGATTTTCCGTTTTGAAAACTCTTTCTCCCCAACGGTTGTATATTCGCAGTTCGATGTCAAGGCCTTCCACACCGTATACCTTAAATTTATCATTTTTGCCATCCCCGTTGGGAGTAAAAGCATTGGGTACAAAGATCTCTTCTTCAAAACAGCTGGCTATTACCCAGACATTTACCGTGTCAGTGGTCTGGCAACCGT
>CAZIGO010000191.1:2232-4719 GCA_964538595.1 uncultured Chitinophagales bacterium
AGTGCCGGTCACATAATATACCGTGCTGTCGGCTGGGGAGGCTACTGGGTTGGAGCAATGCAAGCAACTCAACGCTGAATCTGGCTGCCAGTAGTATTGATCAGCTCCTGAGGATTGCAATTGGACCTGACCGCCTTTTAGGATAGATGTATCGGGAAATCCTCTGATATCGGGGAGGGGTAAGACTTTTATATAGATAGAATCATGGTCTTGGCAACCGGCACTATCAGTAACACTTAGGTGGTAAGTGGTAGTATAGTTTGGCTGTACTACCGGTGGAGTATCAGTGGGAGTGACCAGACCAGAGTCAGGATGCCAACTTATTGCATATTCGGGGGTACCCCCTGTAATGAATGGTGTTTTTCCCAATTTTATGGTATTCCCTTGGCAGAATCTTTGGTCCTCTCTTTCGTGAATAGTCGGGTTGGGATATACCAATATGGTAGATTGGGCAGAGTCTTGACAAGCGCCGCTTGAACCATATACAGTGTAAGTAATTGAAGTATCGGGTTGAGCGGTAGCTACTCGGCATGTGTCACAATTCAGGGAGGAGGAAGGTTCCCAATTGAACCTGATTCCCCCGCTGACGAAAAGTTGTTTTTCCGCTCCCTTGCAAATAGCTGAAGTGTCAGGCCAGGCTTGGATCACTGTGGAGTCTGTGTTGACTTGAACAGTATCAATATAGGTACATTGATAAAGGGGATGATTGATTTGGAGGAAATAGGTAGTATTAGTGTCCGGGAAAGCAATGGGATTAGGTATATTATTGTCAGAGAGATTGATGTTTGGGCTCCATTGATAATTGAGGGAGGTGTCGGGATGGAAGGGACCGATAATCGCAGTGTCATTCTGACAAATGGAGATATCGGGACTGTTTGTAGCCGGATTAATCACCTTTACTTTAATTGATTTTAAGAAAATGCATTTTGTTGTAGTATCCTTAATAGTTACTGTATATGTGGTGGTAGTATCAGGGAAGGCTGACGGATTTTTTGAAGTGGGGTCAGAAATTGAGTAGCTGGGTTGCCATGCATAATTGTGCCCCCTTGGTGCTTTTAGAGAAATAGTGTCACCTGCACAGATAGTAGTGTCGGTACTACTACTTAAACTGGTTTTTGTATATGAGATCCCCCCTGCATTACCATAAGCTTCAATATGGCCAAATGCATAGTAATAGGGTAGGAGTCCGCTTTCTGAAGAGAAACTGTGATAACCTGAGTTTAGTGTAAGTAGTGCATACGCATAAGTGGGGTTAGTGGGAACAACTGTAAAAGAATCAGCCAGGTTACTGTTATTATGTTGAACGAGTCCTGTATCGTTGGTTTTGGTTACTATTGTACAATAATATTCGTCGATTTCTTTGGTGGGAATTAACTTAAAATTAGTGGAGTCAACCATTTGTTGATTACCATTTAAAACCATCAGGAGGGGGTCCCCTTCCCCGGTATTGTCACAGGATTTACTTCTGCAGAATTGAGCGACAGAAATAGGCTTGTTAGCTTGGATAGTATTTGCACCACTTAGAAGGGTGTCCAAAAATTGTTGAGCGTTAAGGGTGGAGACCATACTCCCATTGATGGTTATGTTAGTGTTATTTTTAAGAGCCAAAATTCGGGTTTGGTAATCTTGTCTTGTTTTAAGAGGAGCGGCGATATAAGATTTACTCCATCGCTGGGTAGGATAGAGTTGTGTTGTTAGGTGGTCAGAGGCACCCGGAGGTCCACAATTTTCGATGGATGTGAATTGGTTTCCTGAAAAAACGGCAAAATTATCACAAGCTACAGAGGAGTTGACACTTTGTATGACTGTTCCGGTTAGGTCCTCGTCCGTAGGAGCTTGTGCTTGATATACTTCGCCTTTGTTCAAGGTGATGGTGTCGGGGGTGTTTTTGGAAGGGCCATTGTTGATATTAGCGGTGGGGTTTATTTTAACTTTAGTGCTATCCTTTTGGGCGACAATGAGGAATTGGGTGGGATAAATATTTAAAGAGGTACGGGACATGACGCGATAGTCATTCCCCGTGAGTTTTACCGGGAGAACTAAAGTACCATCGGAGGAACGTTTTTCTTCATTAAGGGTGTGGACATTAATGGGAGTATTAGAAGTGACCTTTACTCCTTTTGATTCAATGGTACCCGATTTGACGGCCTCTACAATGGAAGGGGGAATATAGACAGCGGCGGATGTGTCTTTTCCTAAATTGAAGTTTTGAGACCAGCTTGCCAGGGGGACAGAAACTGTTCCTTGGGTACTATCTTTAGTACTTATAAAAACAATAGTATTATGGGGGGTTCTATCGTGAAGATTTTCAGTAAATCCTAACCAGAATTTTGTTCCCCAAGAGTCAGTCTGTTGAGAGAGAACTGAAAAGGGAATCAGGAAAAGAAGGTGGGGTATTAGCTTGATAAAGCTATTGATAAACGGAATTATTGTGAGTTAGTATATAAAATATTGTCAGGTTTCTAAATTAAAATAATATTAGGAGAA
>CAZIGO010000192.1:0-4687 GCA_964538595.1 uncultured Chitinophagales bacterium
GACCGGGAGGATATGGCGGAAAGGATCTCCATGTGTCGCATTTACAAGAGCCGGGAAGATGGGGAGAGCCCCAAAACTTGGGGAGTAAAGTAAATACGAAGCATGATGAGGATGCCCCCAGTATCCATCCGGGGGGCATACTTTGTACTTTAGTTCGGAGGGGCATAACAGTATGGGACAGGAAGATCTTTTCGTAACACATCGCAAAAGAGGAAGTTGGACATCGCCTTCCAATTTGGGATATCCCATCAACACCCCGGGGCACGAATCATATTTGACAGTAGATGCCAAAGGAGAAGATGCTTATATGTCGTCAATTCGCCCCGGTGGGGAAGGACATGCTGATATTTATCATATCGACTTGTCCAATTATAATTTACCCCAACCCGTACCCGTGACAGTAATTCAAGGGAAAATACTCAACCAGAAGGACAGTATTATTCCCGGGGCTCAATTACACGTTATCCAACGAAAGTCGGACCGCAAGAATGTATCTTATAAGAAAAACATACGAGAAGGGAGTTATTTACTGGCCATACCGGAAGGCCAGGTAGTGGAGCTACAAGCTTTCAAGTCTGAACATTCTTCACCGAAAAAAAAGATAGAAACTTCTCATGATAAAAAATATGATAATAGACGCGTGAACTTGACTATATCTCAATAAATCAAATTTCTTTTTAGGAGGAGATCCAGTTTTAAATTTACTGTGGTGGGTGGATTACTGGATCTCCTCCAATATTATTTTGTATGATCCTTTACGAGTTTATTCTCTATTATTAGAAGTAGATTTTATAATAAAAAATGGTCGTTTATGAATGCCGACCAATTTCATTACACGGAAGAACAACGCGTAGCAGCTTTAGAGGAATATGAGGTGATGGACACACCGGCGGAACGGGATTTCGACCAGATTACCCAATTGGCTCAACGAATCTTTGAGGTGCCGGTCGCTTATATTAGCTTATTAGGCGAACAACGGCAATGGTATAAATCAAAACAAGGGCTGTCGTATAATGAAATTCCCAAGGAGCAATCTATTTGTCAGTTTACTATTGAGCAGGATGGCGGCGATTTGATCATAGAAAATGCTCCTCAACACCCCCGTTTTAATGATCATCCTTTAGTGCGAGAATATCCCTATATCGTATTTTATGCGGGGGTAAGCTTGATTAATAAGGAAGGGTTCCCTTTAGGTACCTTGTGTCTTGTTGATTATTCGCCCCGCGAATGGAACGAGTGGGAAGGGGAAATACTCCATAGATTGGCCGATCAAGTGGTGCAATTATTAGAGTTAAAAAAGAAACAAGCATTGCTGCAGCAAAAATATTATCAATTAGAGGAGCAGAATAAAACATTGACCGATAGTTTACAATATGCTAAAAGAATACAAAGAGCTATACTGCCTTCTCCTCAACGTATAAATCGTTTTGTAAAAGATAGTTTTGTGTTATTTAAACCTCTTCATATTGTCAGTGGCGATTTTTATTGGTTTAAAGCACTCGACCGGGTCGATGTCTCCTCCTCCGATCAAAAGTTTATTGTTTCCGTCGCTGATTGTACCGGCCACGGGGTTCCCGCGGGTTTTATAAGTGTCATTGGGAATAATATCTTAAATAAGGTGGTTTGGGAGGAACGAGAAGAACGGCCGGCTCGGATATTGGAACAACTTGATATGTATATAGAACATGTATTGCATAAACAAGAATCACAACAACAGATACCGGATGGTATGGATATCTCGCTTTGTTGTATCGATGTCAATGAACGTTGGCTTCAGTTTGCGGGAGCATTGCATACAATGTATATGTTTCGAGAAGGACAGTTGTATGAATTGAAAGGTAATATCAAGCCGATCGGCGGGTTTTTGCCCGGTTATAAGATGTTTGACCAGCAAGTTGTGAAGTTACAGAGGGGAGATATTTTTTATCTGTTTAGCGATGGTTATCCCGATCAATTCGGCGGGCCCAAAGGGAAGAAATTTACAAAAAAACGGTTTAAACGCTTGCTTCACCATATCCATCAAAAAGATATGCCACAGCAAAAACAAATTTTGAAAAATACGATCGATAATTGGATGGAAGAAAGTGAAGACCGTCAGATCGATGATATTTGTGTCGTGGGATTTCGGGTTTGAAGGTTGAGCTCTATCTCCGGTAATAGAAAATTTTCGTATCCTAATGAATAGATATTACTCCATAAAACGTTTGAGTTATTACTGCCTTAATGGATAGGAGAGGAGTACAGAAGGACAAATGACTTTAATAGAAAAAGGGAAGAGAAGACTTACCGAATATTAATTTTCTGCAACACTAAGCCTCAATGACAACAAGGATAGCATTGGGGCAATAATGAAAATAAATGAAAGTAATACCTCCCTCAGTTATAAAGGGATGATGTAGATAGCTGTCTATTTTGCAAGGCTCCCTTGCTACACCGTTGATAGAAAAGTTTTACATTGCCATACCCGGTTGAACTAATAATTCCCTATTTTAACAGCAGAAGAGACAATAGAGTTAATTATTGATATATAAAACAATACCACACATGAACCGTTTAACGCAAGGTATAGGTTTTCTATTGATTGTTGCATTATTATGGGCTTGTCAGCAATCTGATCAACAACAGCAAACGGGGGCAAAAAAATCCTCCTCGGATACCAATCAAGTGATCGATAATTTGTCAGAACAAAAAATCCGGCATCAGCATGCGGACAGCCCCGCTTTTATTCGCGTCCCTGCTTCCTTTAAAGTACAGGTAGTCGCCCGGGATATCGGTTATGGTCGTCATCTTGTGGTTCGGGAGAACGGCGATATCTATATGGCATTACGGAATCTTGAAAAAGGCAAAGGGATCGTTGCCTTGCGTGATACTAACCAGGATTATAAAGCCGATATTATCAAACGTTTTGGCGAGCATGCCGGCACCGGCCTCGGTATTTATAAAGATCATCTCTATTTTGGCCGCCCTACTGCAGTAGAACGATATCCCTTCCGGGAAGGACGGTTAGTACCAGCTGTCCCCCCACAGCCCGTTGTCCAGGGGTTCCCGGAACAAAATCAGCATGCTACCAAATCTTTTGCGATCAATCAAGAAGGGGAGTTGTATGTTAATGTCGGGGCGCCGTCTAATGCTTGTATGGAAAAGACCCGCCAAAAGGGATCGCCCGGGCAGGATCCTTGTCCCCAGCTTAAACGTCAGGCCGGCGTTTGGAAATTTTCGGCTGACCAACTGCATCAAAAGCATGGACAAGACGGAACCCGCTTTGCTACCGGTATCCGCAATGCGGTAGCTATTGATTGGAATGCTCAAACCGGCGAACTCTATCTGGTCCAACATGGCCGCGATCAGCTATATCAATTTTTTCCCGATACATATACGGAGGCGGAGAGCCGGGCTTTACCGTCGGAAGAGTTTTTCTTGGTACAAAAAGGGGACGACTTCGGTTGGCCCTATTGCTACCACGATTGGCGAAAAGAAAAGAAGGTGCTGGCCCCCGAATATGGAGGGGACGGAACGAAAGTAGGACGTTGTAAAGATAAAGAAGAACCGATAATGGCTTTTCCCGGCCACTGGGCCCCCAACGATCTATTATTTTATGAATCCTCCTCCCATTTTTCGGAACATTATCGGAAAGGGGCTTTTATTACTTTTCATGGCTCCTGGAATCGACGAGGCAAACAGGAAGGCTACTTTGTCGCTTTTGTCCCCTTTAAAGGAAAACAGCCCGTTAAAAAATGGGAAGTATTTGCCGATGGCTTTGCCGGAAAGCAGGTTATTCGATCGCCCGGCGAGGCCCGGTATCGCCCTATGGGATTAGCCGTCGGACCAAAAGGAGCCTTGTATATTAGTGATTCAAAGGAAGGAACCATCTGGCGAGTGAGTTATCAACCGGACGCCTCATCGACAGCGGAGTGAACAGGTAAAAATGTCTTCGCACGTAACGTATAATGGGTTTTCGATAATCCCCCTGGCCCCTTGCTTTCCCATATTCGTAA
Source organism: uncultured Chitinophagales bacterium (assembly GCA_964538595.1). Classification (GTDB taxonomy): domain Bacteria; phylum Bacteroidota; class Bacteroidia; order Chitinophagales; family CAZIGO01; genus CAZIGO01. The sequence goes on from CAZIGO010000192.1 coordinate 3,996, forward strand.
GATTTGTGTAACTTCGTTAGTATGCAAAAGGGGATATTCATACTTGTCTTTTTACTTTTCGGCCTTTCAGTAATGCCGTGTCAAGAGAGGAGTTGTCACTTAATGGATGGGAATACCTCCGGTCAAAAACAGGTGAGCTACGAGTCCTCGCCCTTCACTTCTCCCTCTACTGCGCTTTGCTGCATGAAAGCTTGTTGCTATAACTCCCTGTATACCTTTGAATGGTCGGGATTTGTAGTGCCGTTGACATTTCAAACTATTATCAAGGCGGTGTATAAGATTGACTTCCCTTATCTGTTGATTCATTCCATTTTGGAGCCCCCTCGTGCCTGAGCGTTGTTCTTTGGGGTGCTATTGTTATTTTTTTATTACTCATTTACGTAAAATATAACCATAATAGAAATGATTATTTTGTTAATAAGTCTGACGTTGGGGGTCGGCGTTCTCCAAGCGCAAACCTTAACCGGCACGATTAAAAATTTTAATCAACCGATCGACTCGGCCGAGGTATATACAATAGGAGAACAACGGTTAACGGTGACGGATAAATCGGGCGAATTTTCGCTCTCCTATAATCAACTGCAAGACTCTACCCTTATAGTCCAAGCTAAGGGCTATAAAAGTGATACCATCAAGCTCAATGAACGATCAAAGATCACCATTACCCTTACGGAAATAGGGGCTGATTATCA
>CAZIGO010000193.1:0-713 GCA_964538595.1 uncultured Chitinophagales bacterium
CCCAGGTTATATATTTTACTAATGTCTTTGAGTTGAATAATGGCTGACATAATAAATATTTTAGGACTCCTCGCCCCGCTCCTGGTCCAACACCTTAGGGACCTTAAAATAATCGGAGTCATTGAGTGGTGCATTTCGGAGAGCATCTTTTTTCTCCACTTCCTGATGGATCTCATCAGGACGTAGTTTATTTTCTTCGTCAGTAATATAAATCAACGGTTCCACATCTTCAGTGTCCAATTCATCAATTTTCTCTACAAACTCCAATATATTATTAAGCTCTTCTAAAATTTCCTGTTTTTCTTTGTCACCAAATTCCAGTTGCGCCAGAGAAGCTATTTTTTCGACAGTCTGTTTATCCAATTTCATAATGAGGGGGTTTCTAAGCCCAAAGGTACAAAAAATACCTGATTTAACTTTTATGGGCAGTTACTAGGGATTCTTGATCTTTTTTCAGCGTTTTATTGATAGTCGTAAAAGTACGTTCCTTCAGTTGATCTTCCGTATATGAACGGCTGTCAATAGGAGCATGTATTACTACCCGCGTTTTCCCCGGTTGGCCGCGGAACCGTCCATCATTCGGGAATCGTTTCCAATTATCTAAAAAAGTTACCGGCACTACCGGCACTCCTGTTTCAATAGCCATCTTAAAAGGTCCGTTTTTAAAAGGCAACATTTCAGGAGCTTGTTTAGAAGTCGTTCCTTCCGGGAAG
>CAZIGO010000193.1:723-2991 GCA_964538595.1 uncultured Chitinophagales bacterium
AGTACCCCGCTTCAGACTGTTAAGCGCTTCTTGATAAGCTCTGACAGCCCCTCTTTTAGAGGAACGATCTACCGGTATATCTACCGTTTTAAAAAAGATATTAAAAACAGGTATTTTAGATAACTCTGCTTTCGCCATAAATCGCCAATAACCGGGTACAGCAATAGCAAACAAGGGAATGTCGAGGTAGGAAGTATGGTTGGGACAAAATATAAAAGTCGGGCGATCTGGATTATCCAAGTATTGTTTTTTAAAAGAGGGCTCATATTCAACCTTATACATTAAACCCGTGACAAAAAATAACATTTTGGCCCATAATCGACGTAAGCGATTAGCTACCGTATACCACTTTTTAAAACAAAGAGTAACAAACAAAACGGGGTAAAAAAGCAGAAAAAGGATAACAAAGGAGGTTAACCAAAATATGCCCCAACATAATCGTAAAAATTGGACCATAATGATGAATTCAGACGGTCACGAGATAAGAATTTACCTCTACTGCTAAAATAGGATAAAATTACTGTAATTTAAGCACTTCGGTAGAATAGACCCTCCGACCATCTTTTTGAACCGTTAACACATATACACCGGGGGCTAAGCTGGTATTAGCGCCAAACTGCAGTTGTTGCGAATAACTATCTTTTGCATGTGCTACTCGACGCTGCCAAACCAATCGGCCCTGCTTATTATATAGTGTAAGCCAAAAATTATCAGCGGACAAGTTGTGCAGTTCTACCTGTAAATATCGCCTAAAAGGATTGGGATACACATGGGCTTCCAGCATACTCCCTTTATTATCCGGTGAAACAGAAATGGTCTTAGTTAACTTCGGAGCTCCAAACTCTCTTTCTTCCAAAATTTTAAGTCGATAATAGTAAGTTTGTTCCTTGATCGAATTATCGTTAAAGGAATACTTGTTAGTTACATTTTCAAAACCTTTGGAATTGACAAATCCAATTTTTTCAAAGGGGCGCGTTAATGAAGTACTTCGTAACACTTCGAAACCTTTGATATGTTTTTCAGATTTTGTTGTCCAGGTAAGGCGATTAGTTTCATCCTTCCGCTCTCCTCTAAAGCTAACTAAGTCCAGTGGTAATGGAGAGGAAGAAAACACATCAGTAGAATATATACCACGTCCATGAGAACCGGCGATCACTAAGCTATCAGAAGCACGATATTGTAACATATCTACTCTCACATTGGCCAACCCATTATTTGACGGTTCCCAGTCTGTATTAGTGCCGCCCAAACTATCCGTGGTCCATACGCCCAACTCGGTAGCTATCATGGCCTGCGAACTGTCACTAGGGTTTAAAACAGCCCATCTTACCGGCATATCAGGTAAGTCTCCCTCAGATGCTTTCCAAGTACTACCTCCATCCAACGTTTCCCATACACTGGTAACGCCATAATTAGAAACGGTGACAATAGCATGATCTGCATTGCCGCGTTGTATATAAATACTGGAAACATAAGCGCCACTACTCCAACTGCCCCCGGGTGTTACATTGGTAACAGAAGGGCTCGAAGCAGCGTTATCCACTTTATAGACCTCCGCTGAACCACTGGAAGTGCCATCCGTTCCAAACCACACCCGATCTGAGGTATTAGGATCGCACTTAATAGCAGAAACTTGCCCTGCAAAACCGACGGACATCACGTTATCCGTTTTTCCTGTCCGGGGATCTTGCCAAACCATATAATCACAACTTGTACAACTGGACCCATCCCAACTGCAATACAATTTGTAAGCATTATTATCATAATCGGTCGGGTTAATAAACTTCCCATCCACAGAAGAAGGCTCAAAGCTAGTATGACCGTCTCCCCAATTTCCATTACGATCAACATTATACCGATTATAGGTATAAGCTGTTATCTGATAATCCGAATTATCCTGGTCGATATGGCTGAAGCCGCCATCACCGCCGGTAAGTTCAGTAGTACTATTCATACCCGAGCTGGTAAACTGATGAGAGCCGTTATCCTGCATACCACCAATGAAATAATCAGTATTACTAGCGGGATCCATCGCACAGGAATAGAATTGTGCGGTTCGATAGTCCTCTTCTTTATTATTAATAGTAGGAGGTGAACTAGACCCGGTAGTAGTAACATATATCCCTCCATCATTACCAAAAGCGATAGTATCCTTTTGCCCGGGGACGAATACAATAGCATGCTGGTCCGCGTGGACTTCCTGGAAATTGCACCCATACCAATGAGATATTTGTGACCACGAGCTGGCGCCGTCGGTTGATTTAAATA
>CAZIGO010000193.1:3001-4684 GCA_964538595.1 uncultured Chitinophagales bacterium
AGTCAATACCGCCGGTATAAACCACATCAGCATTGGTCTGGGAAACCGCGGCTATTATATCATACCAACATTGCCCTCGTGTATAATCACTTTTATTAGTACCACAATCATCCCAAGTAGGTACGCCCATAGAAGTCCAGCTACTGGCTCCATCTGTAGTTTTAACTATATCTAATATACCATTGCTTGTTCCATTACCGTCTACGTCGCCATCTTCTTGTAAAAAAGCATACACCGTTTGCGCATCGGTGGGAGCCACTGCTATTTCAATGCGTTCCGCACTACTATTCGAATAGACATTTGACCAACTGGCTCCGCCATCAGTAGATTTATAGATGCCATCAGTATAGTAGATTCCAAAACTGGCATAGACATCGCCATTAGCAGCTATTTCTACATCAGCCGCACCATGGGGATACGAACCATCTCCCTGAAATCGACTCCAACTTTTCCCTGCATCAGCTGATATCATCATGCCCCCATTACTGCTTGTGTTACTGCGTGTCGTGGCAAAAACTTTACTGTTATTATTCACTTCTATCTTATTGACGTAATCGAAATCAGCATCACTGGCAGTACTGGAAAGTTGTGTCCATGAGGCTCCTCCATCCGTTGATTTCCAAATGCCATCGCCCCGTACTGCATCTGTATTATACCACCCTTCCCCGGTACCAAAGTATATAGTATCGGGATGATTGGGATCCTGAGCAATACAAGTGATAGCTAAATTATCAAAGAAATCATTAACGGGTGTCCAATTGGGAGGGTCATTATAGATGTTAGTGGTTTTCCATAACCCCCCTGATACACCGGCTGCAAAAACCGTTTTATGAGAGGGATCATTCGCATCAAACAGAATAGCCCGGGAACGACCTCCCACATTATCCGGGCCTCGTTCTGTCCAATTAACTCCACTGATAGCCTCTTTCCGTTGTTTTAATTGTTTTTGCCGCTGGCGTTTGGCGGTCATTAACCGCTGACGGGGAATATAACCTAAGGCAGGATCTACAGTTTTTCGGAACTCCTGTTGCATGGCCAAATCCATACGGTCTTGTTTACTCCTTTCGCCATATTCCTCTGAGGGTTTACTACCTCTCCCCGATTTATCATTGACTTTATACCAAAAGCTCCCTGTAATAATAGACAAACTGATAAGTACCAAAAGGCCTTCTAATAAATACTCCCGAACTGCTGTCATTTTATCAATACCCTTGTTTTATTTCACCTAATATAAAATAAAAGAAATTCTCTTTAAATGCAAGTTCGATTTACCTAGGGTGTTATAAAACGGCTATGCATATCAAAAGTGTTTTCGCCCAGTAATAGTATAGACTGTTGGGCCTCTATACTATAATAGCGACCAGGGAAATATTTGTAATGATGTGTAGATTGATAGATGAGGTTGTCCTCCACTCGTTTCGCTTTAAGCCATTGTAACTCTTTTTGTTGCGTATCCCATCCTAACGTCAATTGCTTGACGGGCAAATCCTCTCGCTGGGCTCGATAGCGAATAATTTGTACTGAGTCCTGTACCGTATCAATGGAATAGGCATCGACCCAGGCCGCCCTGTTTAGATCCACTTCTTGAAACATCTTCAACTCATTTTTCCAATTTAATTTTGATAAGGTGTCTACCTCCTCTTTCCCGTTCGCGCGCATAAGCGCTTCGAAGCACCCGCGTGT
>CAZIGO010000194.1:0-4681 GCA_964538595.1 uncultured Chitinophagales bacterium
CTTTGTCACCAGCCGGGCTGCCGGTCCTCTCAAACACATTATTGATTTGTGCTCCCCCTATATCAACCAAGATACCCTTAAAGAAGAGCGCGGACTCCTAATGCTTAAAGGGGGGGATATTGAAAAAGCAATAGCCCCGATACAGCAACCGGTCGAAATTTTTCCGCTCTATGATCAACTTCCCTACGCTTATTATGAGGAAAAATATTTAATACGTCTGCTGCTTACTTAATAACCACTCCTTTAATCACCTCGGCCCCAACGGCTTCGTTCATCATTTTTTTGATCTTAGATTTGGCATACGACAATTCCTGTTTGAGAGGAGCGGAATCCAAATAGACGAAGAGCTTACTATTTTTGACATAAATTTTGCGTGTATGTTGAGCGATCATTTTGCCCATAATATTTTCCCATTCATTAACAATTTGGGCTTCATTGAATTTATCTTCATTGCCCTGCTTCTTCATGAAAGCCTGTATCGCCTCTTTAATAGTAAATTGGTTACCTCTACTCATAAATTTGATGCCATTGTTTGTTATTGATAATCTACAAAATTTCTCCGTGTTTTATAAAGCGTTTTTCAAAATCGACCGAATAGGGTTCGAGCAACTCTCCAATACGTTGGGCTTGTGTATCCGTCAAAAAGACCTGTCCTATGCCTGCTTTTAATACGATTTGCAACAACCGTTGCACCCGTTCATGATCGAGCCGGTCGAAAATATCATCAAGTAACAGCAAGGGAGAGGCCCCCGTCCGTTCTTTAAGCAGATCATACTGGGTCAATTTCAGGGCATAGAGAAATGACTTTTGCTGCCCCTGCGACCCATACTTCTTCAAGGGGTAGCCCTCAATTAAAAACTTAAAATCATCTTTATGCACTCCTTTTGTGGTCCGTTGATAATGGCGGTCTTTCTCGGCTTGCTGATCAAGCAGGGCTTCAAAGTCATCCTGCTGCAAGGGAGACCGGTACTGGCCGTCTACGCTCTCTTTATTTTGTGAAAGGCGCCGGTAGTATTGCTGAAACCGCGGCATAAAATCTTTCCAAAAAGACTGACGGGTTTCGTACACTTCTTGGCCCCGAGGAACGATCTGTTTATCCAGGGAAGCAATTAAATCGCGGTCAAAATACCCTTTTTTTGCAAAGTCTTTCAGCTGCCTATTCCGCTGCTTGATCAACTTTTTGTATTGCATCAATGATTTCAGGTACTGCTTATCATATTGCCCGAGGATGGTATCCACAAATTTGCGCCGCTCTTTACTGCCCCCGGTGATCAACACCAAGTCGCCCGGGGCGATCATTACCACCGGGAAGCGTCCTATATGGTCGGACAGTCGTTGATATTCTTTGCCATTACGCCGGACCGTCTTCTTTTTACGTTTCACTACATTGCAAAAAACTTGATGACTTTCCTCGTTTTTACGAAAGGTGCCTTTGAGGGAGAAGAAATCTTCGTTGTGTTTTACATTCTGGCTATCAACGGGGTTGAAATAACTCTTACAAAAGCATAAATAATGGATCGCATCCAACAGGTTGGTCTTGCCACTGCCATTGGGGCCCAAAATACAAGTGAGGGGCGTTTCAAATGAGAGCTGGGCTTCCGTATAATTCTTAAAATTTCTGAGCCATATATTTTGTAAAAACACCGAAGATTTTTAATTTACTGAGAATGAATACATGTGAAGGAGCTCTATTGTGCTCCTGATTATTAAGCAGTTTGAAACAGCTATTATGGGTAAGAAAACTACTAAAAAATCTAAGAAAAAAAAGAAGAAAAAGTCAACGATCGGTAAGGACCTCTATATGCGGTGGTACCGCATGATGCAGCAAATACGCGTGTTTGAGATGCGGGCACAACAAGCCTATATGCAACAGAAGATCCGAGGTTTCCTACATCTTTACAATGACCAAGAAGCCGTGGCAGCCGGTGTAGCGACGGCCGCCCAAGAGGATGATACAGTTATCACCGCTTACCGCGATCACGGGATGGCGTTAGCTTGCGGCCTCACTCCCAAGGAATGTATGGCCGAACTTTACGGTCGTAAAACAGGTTGTTCTAAAGGGAAAGGGGGCTCGATGCACTTTTTTTCTAAAGAACACAACTTCTATGGCGGCCATGCTATTGTCGGCGGCGGTATTCCGTTAGGCGCCGGCATCGCTTTTGCCGAGAATTACCGGGGCAATGATAATGTATGTATCGACATGTTCGGCGATGGGGCGGTCCGCCAAGGGGTATTTCACGAAACTTTTAATCTGGCCATGCTCTTCGACTTACCGGTCCTCTTTATTTGCGAAAACAACGGGTATGCCATGGGCACCTCTACCGAACGGCAATCCAATGTGACTGATCTTTCTCAATTAGCCTGTGCTTATGATATGCCTTCCGAATCAGTGGACGGTATGAGCTGCGAGGACGTCTATCATAGTATGGAACGAGGATTAGAACATGCCCGTAACGAGGGGCCCTATTTTATTGAGATGCGCACTTATCGATACCAGGGGCACTCCATCTCCGACCCTGCTAAATATCGGACAAAAGAGGAAGAAGAGAAATATAAAAAACATGACCCGATCGGGCGAGTCCACAAAACGATCGTAGAAAACGACTATGCCACCAAAGAAGAACTGGAGGAGATCAATAAAGCAACGAAAAAAGAAATAAAAGAGGCGCAGAAATATGCGGATGAGTCGCCTTACCCCGATGAGGAGGAATTATACACTGATATTTATACCCAGTCCGATTATCCTTTTATCAAAGATTAACAAAAACTTATTATCAACACTTAATTCACTATGGCACAAAACAAAGAAAGTTCTTCATTTGATATTATTCGCTGGTATCGCGAAGCGGAACAATTTTTTGAGGACAACCAACAACTCGTCACTACTATCTTAGTGGCTATTGTAGTTGTGGTAGGAGGCTACTTCGGATATCTCAAATTTTACAAACAACCCCGGGCGCAACAAGCGCATGAACAAATATTCCGGGCCCAGCATTATTTTAAGCAAGACTCCCTGAACCTGGCTATCCGCGGCGACGGTAACTACCCGGGTTTTGAGGGAATTATCGATGAGTATTCGGGGACACCTGCCGCTAACTTGTCGAAATACTACTTAGGCATTTCCTACCTCCGCATGGGCGATTATCAAAAAGCGCAAACCTACCTCAAACAATTCGAAGCCGATGACGTCTTTTTAAGTGTGATATCGAAAGGCGCATTGGGTGATGTGTATGCCCAAACCGATCAACTCAAAAAAGCGGCCGAAACCTATAAGAAAGCGGCCCAAAAGAACGCCAATGACCTTACTTCTCCCATCTACTTGTTTAAGGCGGCCTTAGCCTATGAAGAGGTGGGTAAAATGGAAAAAGCAAAGGACCTGTTCTCCAAAATAAAATCCGACTACCCCAAATCGAACGAAGCCCAAAAGATAGATAAATATATCGCTCGCGTAGAGGCGAAAATATAACCTTCGCTTTCTTATATGGGTAACCACAACCAACCTTCCATAGCTATTGTCACTACCCAATGGCATTCTTCCATCATTGATCAATTATGGGAAGGGTGTACTTCCTACTTAGAACAACAAGGCGTCTCTTCCGATCAGATCAATACACAGACCGTCCCGGGCAGTTTTGAACTGCCGCTGGGCGCTCAATACGCTGCTAACTACTATAATCCCGATGCCGTCATATGCTTAGGCTGTATTATCAAAGGCGAAACCAAGCATAATGAATATATTGCTCATGCCGTGGCTCAAGGTATCATGGACCTCAACCTGAAGTTCAACCTTCCTTTTATCTTCGGTGTCGTAACGACGCAAAACAAAGCGCAAGCCCAAGCCCGCGCCGGCGGTAAAAAAGGGAATAAAGGAGAATCAGCAGCTCGTACCGCTTTGCAAATGGTGGAACTACAATATGAAAGTTCCCCCTCCTGATGTGGTCTATTTTTTACCAAAGCAGCTTCCCCCACACTCCGTCAGCTGTTATTTTCAAACTCATTTGGGTGTTCTGTGTATTCTTACTATCTTAGTGCTCGTCCTGTCAATACACTAATATTCATTACAATAAATGACGACTATCATGGAATTACATGTCATACATGCCGGACTCTTTAAGTTAGATGGCGGAGCCATGTTCGGCGTCGTTCCCAAAGCTATCTGGAACAAATTGAACCCTGCCGACGACAAGAACCGGTGTACCTGGGCGATGCGGTTATTGCTGGTTGAGATCGAAGATCGCAAAATATTGATCGACACCGGCATCGGCGACAAGCAGGGCGAAAAGTTTAAAAAAATATACGCTCCGCACGGCGAGCAGTCTATCGATCGCTCGCTGTCTGAACTCGATATGACGCGCCACGATATTACGGACGTATTTTTGACGCACCTGCACTTCGACCATGTCGGGGGAGCTATCAAGTACAATGACAACGACGAGCTGGTTCCGGCCTTCCCCAACGCTACCTACTGGACAAACCGTACCCATTGGGAATGGGCCACCAATCCCAATCCCAAAGAAAAAGCTTCCTTTTTGGAAGAAAATATTCAGCCGATCAAGGAAAGCGGTCAAATGCAATTTACCGAGGAGGGCGAAGAACTTTTCCCGGGTTTTACCGTGCATTATGCTAACGGCCATACCGAAGCGATGATGTACGTCGAGTTAGACTATAACGGCCGGAAAAT
>CAZIGO010000195.1:0-1018 GCA_964538595.1 uncultured Chitinophagales bacterium
CTTTATCGGTTTGATTGCTCTCGGTCGGGCAATTGGAGATTTCCTCAAAACTGGGATTGGGAATTAAATTCTGCGCCTTTATATCAAAAATACCCCAAAAGATACTTGCTAAAAGAAAAATAAATAAACGTTGGAGAGTCATAGGAATAATTTATTCAACGTGATCATTTTTTAAAAATTTTTGACGTGTGATGATTTGGTATATTACTAAACAACAAGATCTATGTCAGTGTTGTTTATTCGTAAGCGGTGGTGTAAGCTCCACCAAATTTGAACAGGTAAAATTAGGAACCTTTTGTCTACTTTCACTCAAAGAAGTGTCCAAAAAATGAAAAGCTTACACCCCAATTTTGGGGAACCCGTCAAGTGATTCAATTATAAAATTATATAATATTTGAGATATCACAGTTTGGCAAATGACAAATCATTACCTGTTAATAGTAAAATTTTTAATTTTGGAGGGTCCAAGAAATAGGTCCTGAGTTCAGCGGTGGTTTATAAAACTAATAAATGTACCTTGGAATTGAACTCTACCAGAAGCAGGTTTTAACTAAAAATGATAATTAATTCTAAGTCCTAAGGGTATATAAGTGTCAACATTTGAGTCGGCCGTGTAATTCGGAGGGGCTTGCAATACGTTACCATCGGCTATTCCGTACCCGCCAAATATTTCTAAACCCAGTGTGTTGAATATCCCTGTATAAGCTACACCAATATTAATCTCACCAGTATGTATAATACCTTTTGTGCTAAGCTCACTGTTTTCAAAATAATTGAAATGATAATTCATTTCAGCAAAGGGAGATATTTTATTATCCAAAATATAATACCGTAAAAATGGACCCCCCAGAATAGCCCAATGATTATTATGTATGACAGTGCCCCCTATCTCAGCTCCTACGCACAATTGTTTTCGCAAAAATTTACCATACCGTATATCTGGGAATTGAATAATTCGCCTTACTCCAATGAAATGAATACCTATTATGTTTTTGTTTTGTTTAAAATGATTGAATAC
>CAZIGO010000195.1:1028-4670 GCA_964538595.1 uncultured Chitinophagales bacterium
TTTGACTTTGTCCATTTAATTGAGTTGTACCCAACAGGAGGCTAACGATAACAATTAATTTTATTTTCCATTTTACCATATATAAATTGATTAAGACAATATTATGGGATTATAATGATTTCATCTGCTTCAGTATAATTATTAGTACTATATGAATATATGTAAACACCTGGGGGGAATTCCGAAATATTATATCTTAGTTGATGAGTACCGATTTTCTTTTTTTCATCTTTTAGTGGACAAGCAATTACTTCACCTGCTAAATTTGAGATAGTAAGAGAAACATGAGTAGACTGAGATAACTTGTATTTAAAAAATAACACCTTTTTTGCTGGATTGGGCAAGACTTTTAGTTTAGTTTCTGTTTCTTTTCTATGATAGTTGGTTGTGTCACTAAAGGAATCAGTTTTAGATTTAGTTATTTTTGGAGGTGTGGAAGAGTCAATTTTATTTGTTGTACTTTTTGTTGAGAAAGAGTTTATAATAAAAGAATTGCATGTTTTTAATATCGTCTCAAGCTGTGCTTGAGGATTTTGTTTAGTATCGAAAACTTGATTAAGATCAATTTGATTGCCGGCTTGTAGTACAGCTCGTGTACCTGCAGCAATAGTTACGTTTGGGCCTGCTGTAATTGAATTTTTAACCACATATCTAATTTCGTTACCAGTCGTTGTAGGATCATGGCGAATAGTTGTATTTGAAATTTGAAGATGCTCATAACAACATCTTTTTGGAGTTCTTGAAACAGGTTTATAGATCATACAGTCCAAATCGTCAGTAAAATTACTACTTCCATTCTTTTTTTCCAAGTTACTCGCAAGACCCAGCTGATCACATTCATTGCTTAATGTAAATATATATTCATAGTAACCTGCCGAAACCTCATTTCCATTGTTATCCTTGCCATCCCAGCATATTGTATTGGCTGGATGATCTTCCACTAAAATTTCACGCACGATACTTTGAGTAGAAGGATCTGATATAACTAAATGAAATCTATCTATACCTTTTAAATTAGAAATAGAAAAGGGATCTGATTGTGTATGTACTTCATCTAAACTAATTTCAGGAGGTTTTAACGTGGTAAGATGCTTATCACAGAGCTCTGACTTTGGAGTTATGTCTTCTAAAGAAATTTTATCTAGAAATGTGGCTTTGCTAGCTACATTATATACACGCCCATAAGCAGATTTAAATAATAAATATTTAGTACCAATTGCCGCATCTTTGCCTCTAAAAACTAAATTTACTTTTTTCCATCCATTTCTTTTAGATACATCAACTCCTGCCTCTATTATTTTGCCATTTGCATTCCAATCATTAGAATTTGCAAGTTTAACCTTAATTCTAGAAGCTGCACAATTCCCAGTTATTATTTCAAAACAACTGCCACAACCTTCAAGATTTTCTGGCTTTGTTGAATATTCACCCCTCGAAATATAAAATTTGAGTTCATATTTGTGACATTCTTTGATTTTTTCATCTAATTCTACCCCAATTGCTGAATTTGCTGCACCAAAAAATTTTACAGGTAAAATTGAATAAGCTGATCCATCTTTAGCACTTTCAGTCCCCCATTCATTCTTATTACCATCATAACAATCTAAGCAATTAGTGCAATTCGTGTTCCAATAAACTGGCTTGGCCGTTTCAATAATACCTTTCCAGTTTTTTGCTTTATCTACACTTATAACTTGACAAAAATCACTGCAGGTTATCCCAGCTTCCGGATCTTCAAAACTATGATTGGGCACCAAGTTATTACTTTGCGCTAACAATGATACCATACTTATGAACATTATTCCTGTAAAACCTATTGTTTCTTTATTTACCATAATGCGATATTTAAAAGGTATATCCCACAGAAAGACTAAAATTGCGATGGGCATGGTAGTTCAAATCATCATGCCAAGCTTCTAAATTTTTGCTGAAACCAACGCTTAACTCACTTCTTAAATAAAAGTTATAAGTCAAATAATGTCGGATACCTATTAATGGGGCTATGCCTATGTGAGAAGCTTGTTTTATAAATTGATTATCTGGTAGGGAATAATTAGAAAAATACTTGAAAAATAAGTCGATTCCACCGAAAAAACTGAACTTTCCAACTTGATTAGTGTGAGTTTCAACGCCAACACTTGTGATAGAGCCATAAACCCTGTGTTTGCCATACTCGTTGTCGAAAAAGGATAAATTAAAAGCGTGACTTGTTCGAAAAGCGAAACTTTTGGATATACTTCGTTTATAACTTAAAAGATGGTTCCAACTCCAACCATTCCCGAAAATAAGAAGGAGGGGCGTAGTAGTAATTCCATATGACAAAGTATTCCTTTTAAAATAACTGCTGTCCGATTTGTTTTGAGCCATGACTCCCCCTCCAGAATAGACAAAAAATATTGAAGTTATCACAAATATTTTTATCGTTTTAGGAATTGGCATGAAAAATATATCTTATTTATCCTGCTTGTTGAGGCGTTTTCTTAATTTCTCGTTTTCCTTTTTTAACTCTTTCAACTCCTTTTTCATTTCATCCATATATAAATACAATTCCTCGATACTCTTCATTTGGGCGGTTTGAATATCGCCTAAGTCACGCCCATTCTTTTTCAATTCTTCCTTACTCGGTATCTCAGGTAAATGTTGATGTTTTTTGAAATACTCTATTTTTTTCTTAAACGGCATTGGATTATAATCACTGTTGCCCACATAATCCGGCCAGTTATCGCTATCTTTAACTCGTACTTTTTCACACAAAATTTTACCATCTACTCCCATAATAAATGGATCAGGTACACTATTAATACCAACCATTAGCTTATCGTCAATTACAGCTTTTCCCTTAACATCTAACTTTTTGTCAGGAGAATTCGTCCCAATCCCCACTTTGCCGGCCCCTGCTTCTACAATAAAGGACTGTTTAAAATGAATCGGATTGGTACTGCGATTGGAAGTAAAGTTTCTCACATTAACCGTATTTACATTTTTTATATTGTTGTTACCACTACCATCGTTATCACGTAAATCAATCGACCCGTCGAGTTCTAATTGATCATCAGGGTTGGTAATACCGATTCCAACATTGCCTGTTTCTGCCAGGGTCATCACCGTTTTACTGGGAGGACCTACAAATAACTTAGGAGGTTCACTATTCGTCGGATTAACCGTCGGTTCTATATCCCAAGTAGAGATTTCCTGATTCCCAGACTCTTTTACCTCATGACTCAACCGTATCCCCTTCTTCGATCCCGCTAATTTATCCAATCCTTCCTGACTATATATGTGAAGCGATTTCTTCGGATCAGCCAGCCCTATACCTACTTTATGTTTAAGAGGACATAAATAAGCACTGTGATTACTTTCCCCCTGACGCCAATATACAGGTTTTGGTGGAGGACCTCCTGTGGTTTTCAAAATGCACTCATGAAAATTAGAGGGATCCCTCCCATTACCTATATCCCCTATACCATCAATATCCGATATAATATTTTTAATAGCTTTATCTGAAAGGCGGTGAAGAGCCCCGTCCGGTTTAACTCCTACTAAAGATAGTTCCTTACCACTTAAGCCTCTGATGCGAGCATCTCCTGCCACATCCAATCGGTGTGTCGGTGAATAAGTACCTATCCCTACATCACTATTCAT
>CAZIGO010000196.1:0-4353 GCA_964538595.1 uncultured Chitinophagales bacterium
CCCCGCATCGTATCGCGAAAGTGTACTTTCCAATCATCACGATGATCCACATTACCTAACGAAGCAGCCATCCCGCCTTCTGCCATTACGGTATGAGCTTTACCGAGCAAAGACTTACACACCACACCAGTATCCAACCCTTGCGCAGAACATTCTATCGCTGCCCGCAAACCAGCTCCACCAGCCCCGACAATTACTACATCATGTTCGATCGTTTCTAATTCTGAAAGTTTAACCATGTTATTATAAATTTTCTATGAATAATGTTACCCCCAAGTGTTCAAATCAGTAATTATACCCATCGACACTAAGCGCACATACAGATCAGCAAAGCCGACCCAAAACAGACTTATCCATGCCCAAAACATATGCCGAGCATTAAGTTTAGAAACCTGTTTCCAAGTATGATACTGAAACTTATTACAATGCAGACAGTTCGAACGCCCTCCTACTAAATGTCGAAAAGCATGACAACCGAATGTCCAACCTGCTAAAAGAATAGGATTTATTAACAAGATTATACTACCTACCCCGACACCAAACTCCCCATTCCTAAAAAAGGCCAACACGGCATCATACCCCAAGATAAAAATAAATAATATACCAAAAAATAAGGCGTATCGATGCAAGTTTTGAAAAATAAGAAGGCCGGTTTCTCCTTTATAATTCTTACGAGGCAACCCTCCTACAGCACAGGCCGGAGGAGTAGCAGCAAACGCACGATAATAAGCTTTACGATAATAATAACAAGTAAAACGGAAAGCCAGCGGGAATATTAAAATTAGCCAAGCAGGGGAGGCCGGCAACCAGCTATAATCATAAAGCCAATTGGGCCAACTTCCAAACCAAGCATGCCATAAAGGAGCGGCTCCAGCTGCTCCTTCCTTTATAAATAAAGGTGGTGAATAAAAAGGCGACAGATATCCTCCAAAACCTTCAGCACCAGCACTCCACCAATAATAACTGCCTTGCCAGGCTGCCCATGTAGCATAAACAACAAAGATAAGTAAACCAATACAAACTGTAACGGGACTTGCCCACCAAGGATCCTTGCGATAATTTTCTCCGAATTTGGCTACTTTTAAAGGAACATAATCAGAAGAAGTTGCAGGTTTACCACTAGCCATAGTTGGTTTTTTTGTTCACAACAAAAGTAATCAATTGGTTAAAAAGTGTCAAAAATCTATTCTACTTTTTTCTCCGTTTCATTTCCTTTGGTATTACTCTCTTCTTTTAATTTGATACTTCAACTCTTCTCGTAACCATATAAAAGGCAAATACTCACTATGTATCGGTTCTGTTTGTTTTACATAGTCTGTGATCCTTGATTGTAATTTTTTCAACTTTTCAATCGTTATACCTCTATTATTTATTAGGCGAAAGCACTTACGATAAAACTGGATAATAGGTAGTACATTAACCTCCAAAGAGTCTCTTTTTTGGACTGTCTGGTAAAAATTTCGCACTTCTCGTAAAGCATTCTCTACATCCCCTCTTAAGTAAAATACAATGGCATAAATAAAACGGAAATAATGGTATTGAGGCTCTGGGCGATGAGAGATTTTAAAAGGGATAATATCATATGCTTTTTCCACTTTTTCCAAAAATATATATGCCATAGCACGCATACACTCAAACCTGTAAAACACCTTCTCATTTTCTTTTATAGCCTTCTTATATCGGTCTATTATTGTTATAGCTTTCTCATAAGCCCCCAACTTCAGTATAGTACTTACATAATTAAAAACCAATGATAAATCAACCGCTCTATCATTTTCTTCCAAAAGGGTAATAGCTCGTTTATAAAAATTCTGAGCTTGTTCATAGTTCCCGTTCAAAAAATATTCCAACCCTATCGTCCCTAAACAAAATCCTTTCTCTTCAACAATATCCACTTTCCTTTTATTCATCTTTTTTAGTTGAGAAAAGGCTTGTTGGAGGACGTCAATTTTCTGCTCCCCCTCTAATTGATAAGATCTACTCTTGAGAAATAAGTATTTACTGTAGGGAGAGTTATATTCCTGCTTATTAAAGTTTATTTGTTCAGTAAGGGGAGAAAAAGACTGTTCTTCATTGACCACCTGGAGGGCTCGTTCCAAAAAAGCCCGGTGGGTTTCTATTTGACGTAAGCGAGTCAGAAAAGATTTTATAAAGTGTTTATGTTGTTCAACCACTAACTGATGAATCTCCTTATATAGAGGAAATTCTATTTCCTTAAAATCTTTAACATATTTAAAATAAATGTCTATTAATTTGACCAAAGCCTTATCTTCCCGTTCTTGTTTCGCCTTTTTATACACCCGATGAAATGTTTTTTCCAATATATCTTCTAATCGGCGGTCTTTAAACTCCCTTAATAAATGATGATAAAAGAAATAATAATCATCATCCATCTTTTGAGTCAAACGATTATGCACCAGCAGATCATAAATTTTATTATTTAGTAGTCGAAGTTCATTGCGTATCAAATAGTCTTTTTCTTTCTTATATGGTTCAGCAAAAGCGGCTTCAAACAACTCTTCTTTATTAAGCGGATGATCTTTATTGTTTAATAAATACTTATAAAGCTGGGTTAATGATTGACGCCCCTTTCTCTGTAAAACAGTGGACAACTGTTTTAACTCATCTTTTTGAAGCGCTTCCAATAACCGAATAGTTTTTAACCGCTGCTTCTTCATCGTAACAGATCTTAGTTACGCTCTAATATAGTACTAAAATAACTTCAATATAAAAGGGAGAAGCCAAAATAATAGTTGGGCCAATTTGTCTATAAAAGTTTAAACAGCCCCGACTTTTATTGTTGAGTCTTTCGGCTTATCAAGTTTTTTGGTTTACAAATCAATCAGTATTAACAACAGCCGTGGCCTTTTTTACTTTTACACAACCTAATTTATGCCACTAAAATAATCTGTACTCCCAAAAAGAAACGCTCCCTAAGAAAGGATATCAAATCAAAAAATGTTATTGATCCCCCCTTATTAGGAGGATACTTTTTTACCAAATAAGGTAGCAATATTTTCCAGCTATCCTAATTATTACAGCAGTATTAGTAACTATTTCCACTTAAAGGACGGTGTACACTCTGCTATTTCACATTCATTATAAGGGAGTTAAAGGTGGCAGAAGATCGAGGAGCCTTTATTTGTAATAATACCGGTCCTGATGGAACTTCTTCCGTCGGTAAAGACAAAATTTGAGTCCCTGGTCCTATCTCAAAGTGCTGCTTATAAAATACTTGGCTGCCCGTAATGTCCTGTAATCGTACAACTAAATCCCGAGCGTGAGTTTTATCATTCTTAAGTTTAATCTTTAATGAACGATGGACGGGATTCGGATAAACTTTTTTGAGGACAAAATCGTTTTGGGCTATCTCTTCAATTTGAGAAGTCGTATCCACTTTCTGCTTATCGATCACTTGAACTTTTTCAGAATCTACAGCTACGACAACAGAGTCATACTTCGTACCACTGTCATCTATATCGAAGTTATTCAAGCCACTTGTATCGACTGGTTTCCCCGGTGCATCCACATTGACATAATATTGTCCTTGAGGAAGTCCGGTAAATTCAAATTTTCCACTGGAATCCGTCAAAGTAGACTGGTACACACTATCCCGTCCGGTTTCCACAACAGCACAATTGACATTAGCTAACGGATCTCCTTGTGTCCGCTTATTACCATATCCTTTGCCTTCTAACACACGGCCTTTTACATAACCTTTCCCGGCAGTACCATCACTGCTATCTGTCTTCTGCCGTTGTATTTCAATATCTAAACCACTGATGCCAGAAGAGAGTTTCACTTTTGTGGCCGATTTCCAACGAATTGCCTCTCTATAGTAAGTAGCTAAAAGGGTATTATATTTTGACGTCATGGGATCGGCTAACAATAAGTATGGAGCACAAGGAGCATACAAGCTATAGCCGGCTGTACTCTGTACAGTATCAATATCTTCGACACTCACTCTTTGCCGGACACTGTCTATACGAATGGCATACACAACTGTAGAATCATTAATCGTATCACCATTAGGATGATATACCTGCCCTTGCGCTGTATATTTATCATACGATCTTACAATTTTACAAGTAGTATCACAACTATTTCCGGAGCTATCATAAACGGTCAAGCATACATTATAGGCACCTAACTGATCATATTTATGAGAGGTTTGGTAGCCCGTATCTACTGCTCCATCACCAAAGTTCCATTGATATTTCATGAATTGAGTTGTATTGGCATTAAAGCTAACGGTCTGGCAATTACGGGTATGGTTAAAGTTTACGCTACATAAACCAGCGCTATTTTGTGTTTGACAGGTGTCTACAATGACCTCTTGACAAGTTTCACAAC
>CAZIGO010000196.1:4401-4618 GCA_964538595.1 uncultured Chitinophagales bacterium
TTATCATCAAGCAAACGCGATAAGTGTCAGGAGAAGAATAGGTGTGCTGCGGATGTTGTAAAGTACTGGCATAACCATCCCCAAAATTCCAGCTCCATGATTCAATAGTGTCACCATTCATAACCTTTGTGCTATCAAAAAACTTGACTGTTAAACAAGTATCATCATATCCATAACCCGCCCTTACTTTTTCCTCTACCGTGGCCACCGCGGTTTC
>CAZIGO010000197.1:0-4607 GCA_964538595.1 uncultured Chitinophagales bacterium
GGCTTCCTTTATACGGGCATTGGCTTTCTTAATCTGAACCTGGGCCTGCTTAATCTTTCGTTGGGCCGATTTACTCTTTTTCTTTAGCTCGGCTATCTTCTTCTCGATCTTTTTAATTACCTTTTCATTTTCAGCTTTGGCCGCTTTAGCTTTTTCGATAGCAGCTTGCTTGCTCTTTTTAATATTTTCTTGAGTAGTACTTATCGCCTCAGCCTTCTTTTCAACAGCTTTAGCAATGGCAACATTCTCTTTTTCTTTAGCTGTCTCAGCTTTCTTTTTCACTTTCTTCAACTCCGCTTTTGCTGCTTCAGCTTCTTTTTCCGCTTTTTTGGCTTGCGCTTCTAAAGCCTCTGCCCGCGCTTTTTCTTTTTCAGCCAGCGCTTTTTCCTGTTCAGCTTTAGCTTCGGCAATGGCTTTTTGTGCTTTCTTGGCCTGCTTTTCCGCTTTTGCTCTTGCTGATGCCTTGGCCGCTTTTATAGCTTCAGCTTCTGACTTCCGAGCTGCCGTAGCTTTTTCTTCAGCCCTTGCCTCCACCTGTTCCGTCTTTTCTTTTGTCTTTTTCAACTGAGTTTTAAGTTGCTGGAGTTTTGTCTTGGCCTTTTCAACATCCGCCTCAGCTTTTGCAACCTGTTTTTCAACTTTTTTAACCTGGCTTTTAATGTTATCGACATTAAAATCAACATCAAGCGTATCCAAATGTGCTTTGTTATCAAGGATCTTCTCCAGCAACTTGCGTTTTTCCTGGGCTGCTTTAGCGCGAGATTCCGCTTTTTGCTTAGCCACAGTTAAATTTTTCTTTGCTTTGTTCAACAACTGCTTCTTCTTTTCCCGTTTTTTATTCACTGCTTCAGCATGATTAGCTTTTGCCTTTTCTATCGCTTTTTGAGCCGCTTTCTTTTCAGCCGCTATTTTCTCTTTCACTGTGTTCTTTGATTTTACGATAGCTTCATTAGCCGCCTTCTCCGCTTTCTTAGCCTTTTGCTTTGCTTCAGCTACCGCTTTCTCCTTTGCCGCTTCAGCTTTCTCTTGTTGAGCCACCAACTTTTCTTTGTCCGCTTCCGCTTTTTTGCGAGCGTTCTCTACTTTTTGAGCTGCAGCTTCTTGAGCTTTTTTCAAAGCTTTTTTCGCCTCCACCTCTGCCATCTGCACCTTGGCACACTGCTTTTCAAAGGCCAACTTAGCTTTTTCTAGCTCTCGGGCCGCATTGGCCGAGTCAACTTTAGCTTTTTCCAGTAACGCTTGTGCTTCTTTCGCCCCTGATTTCTCGAGCTGCGCCTTATTTTTTGTTGCCTTTTTTAAAGACTGCGCCTTTTTAGCCAGCGCTTTCTCCGCTTTGGCCTTCTCTATTTTTGCTTTAGCAAGTTTTTTCTGGGCCTCTGCTTTGGCTTTTTCGGCTTTAGCTTTCGCCTTTTCGGCTTCCGCCTCTACTTGCTTGGCTTTCGCTTCTGCTCGAGCCGTAGCTTTTTGTCGCATCGACTTCTCCAATTCGCTTAAAGCAGAAAGGTCCACCACCTCTACTTCTTTCTCTTTCGTAACTTCCTTTTCTACTGTTTGCACCACTTCAACCTCTTTTTCCACCTCTTTTTTTACTTCCATCACTTCGGTGACGTTCATCTCCTGGGTGAGCTTAACGACATCTTTATTCTTAGCAATTTTTTCTACCGGGTATCCACCTCCTTTTATTTTATATAAATTATAGCTCTGTTCATCATCTAACCGAGCATAATACCGAATACCGCCCTCTACGATATAGTAATTAATATCATCGCGAGCCGTGTTGATGGGATACCTCATATTTTGAGGGAACGTCCAGTTGCCGGATTCACTGATAGAAGAAAAATAAATGTCCAGTCCCCCCATACAAGTACTATACCCATTCGAGCTAAAGAAAAGTGTTTTCCCATTCGGGTGAATAAAGGGATATTGTTCATTATGTTCGGTATTGATTTCAGACCCCAAATTTTCGGGCCGTCCCCACTTCCCATTTTCTTTTTTAACACATCGGTAAATATCATATTTCCCTTGCCCGCCGGGGCGATTACTGGAAAAATAGAGATAATTCCCTTTGCCCGAAACACTCATATCATGCTCATCAAAAGGAGTATTTAATCTTTTCATAGGTTGAGGAGTAGTCCATACGCCATCTTCAAACGTACTTTTAAAGATATCATAATCGCCTTTTATCTTTTTACGAAGATATAGAACGGTACCATCAGCGGAGAAGCAAAGGGGCGCCACATTTTTATCGGTGGACAATTTAAACAGGCCGGGATCTTTGAACTTTCCATCTTTCCCCCGCTTTGCGATATAAATATCTTCATAATACTCGCCCGTTGAAGGATTTTTTAAGTTTTTGTTACTGCCATCCTGCCGGGGCCGGCGAGAACTAAAGAGTAATATTGAATTATCAATAGTGAGCACCGGATTTGTTTCCGGAAAATTCGTATTAACGCCGCCTCCCATTTGCACAATTCTCACATCCCGGGGTCTTTTAAGGTTACGTTTCGCATTAATACTCATAAAAATTTGGCGATCTACTTGCTCGATGGGTGGATCCCCATTATACTTATCCCGATACCTCATAAAATAATTGAGCGCACTATCGGGCTTATTATTAGCCAAGTAAGCCTCTCCTAAAAAATACAGTACATCATACGGGGCTTGGGTTTCATGGTTATCTGTAAAATCATAATCAGAAGTCAAACTGTTAGCCGCCTTTTTGAAGTAAGGCAAGGCCTTCATATGCTCATCAAATGAATTCCGATAACACAAGCCCGCTTTAAATTGAGCATTGGCATTTTGCGATTGATTATCAATGACCTTCAACCAAACCGGTAAGGCATCATCAAAATCATTATTCACCAATAATTTCGTCCCCTTCTCTGTTAATTGTTCGGTAGATAGATTAGTAGATGAAGAGGATGCGGAATCAACCGGGGAATTTTGGACCATGTCTTGAGAAAAGGCGTAGGAACTTAAAGCTATTCCTAAAAGAAAAGTGATGAAAAGCCGCATAATGGAGAGTTTGTCACAATGTTAACATTTCTTATTCAAATATAGTTATTTTTTTTGGCATGATATAAAAACTTTTAGTAAATTTCACCGTGTGATAATAGTTATAATCCGCTATAGAATAACCAATAAATAAAACATTATATGTTAAAAAAATTACTTCCCTTTCTTATTATCCTTCTCATCGGGGAAATTCATCTACAAGCGCAACCCTCTATTTCCACTTCCCCCGATTCATTTGGCGTTACTCTCAATACTTGTACAGATACCATTAAGGATACATTAAAAGTATACAATACGGGATCGAGTGATCTAATTTATACTGCTCATGCGGGGGCAGGAAATAATTATGATTCGACCAGCACGCAAAATTTTGATACCGTCGGCGCCGTCACCCACCACATTTTTGATCCCGCCCCGGTTTATAGTGACTCCCTGCATTTAACCATTCGTCTTAATGGAGATTTTGATGGCTCCAATGAATATGCTGACCTGTATATTGATGGAGACTACATCGGTCAAGTACCGGATGGGGACTCCTCCAATGGCACGGACATCATTGTAACATATTCATTTAACGACCCCAATATATCCGATTGGTTAAAAGATGGTGGTATGACGGTGACTTTAGAAAACAGTAGTCAAGTAGGAACTTATGTTGGGACGGAAGTCCATGAAGCCCGCGTTAAACTGTTCGGAGCCGATTGGATAAGGACCCCTATTCAAAGTGATACCACCGCCCCCGGCGATACGACACGGGTGCCCTTAACTTTTACGACCTCTAAACTCGATTCCGGCTCCTATGCCTCAAATATACTATTACGTAACAATGACCCCAGCGATTCTGCGCATTTTGTTCCGGCCACATTAACTGTCAATGGCTATCCTGAAATTGCGCTATCAGACACTTGCTTACAAATGGATACCATTATCACCACTCAACAAACCGAAGAAACTTTTTGGATCTACAATACAGGATGTGACCCGTTAACCATCAGTGATATTACCAATAGCACCTCACAATTCAGTGTAGATACAACAAATTTCACCATTGAACAAGGTGATTCCCTCCCCATTACCGTCACTTTTTCAGCCTCTACAGCCGGCACCTATACGGATGTATTTCAGATTACGAATAATGATAGTGATACCTCCATTTGCGTAGAAGGAGTCGCTCTCCAAAAACCGACGGCTCAAATTTGGCCGGATTCTCTATCCGCTACTCTCACCAATTGCTGTAATTCGGTTACAAAAACCATTAATGTTCATAACTCCGGAGGCAGAAAACTCCGCTACAATGTTGAAGAACGAAAAGCTGAACTCGACGGGAGTGATGATTACATTGCTGTGGACGACTATTACCAATCCTCTAGTATTGAAGAAGTTACAGTAGCGGCCTGGATCAAAACAAGCGATGGCGGAGATCAAGTTATAACTTCATATGATAGAAATGAATACTGGCGTCTCGAAGTGAATGGAGATGGGGGAGGATGGGGCGAAATTGGATGGGATATTCATACTGATGCCGGACAAATAGATTTTGGCAGTAATACAGCCATAGATGACGGCCAATGGCACTACGTAGTGGGCGTTTA
>CAZIGO010000198.1:0-2633 GCA_964538595.1 uncultured Chitinophagales bacterium
GGGGTCAGGACGGGCTCGGCGCCATAATGAATAGTTACATCAACAGTTACTGAAGGAGGAGCTAACTCTTTTATATAGTCGGCGAATAACTTATTGATCTTTTTGGGTTCTTGATTAGGAACTAATCGCGAAGAAATTTTGGCTTGTGCCGTAGAAGGGATGATCGTTTTAGCTCCTTTCCCTGTATAACCACTCCACATTCCATTCAGATCTAGAGAAGGGCGTATGGTAGTCCGCTCTATAGTACTGTATCCTTCTTCACCACTGACGGCATTGATCTCTAACTCCTCCTTGTAGTCTGATAAGTCAAAGGGGATCTTCCCTAAGGCTTCACGTTCTTTATCAGATAGAGCCACGACATCATCATAAAAATGAGGAATGGTAATACGATTATTTTCATCTTTTAATTGGGCAATTATATTTGAAAGTACGTTAGCCGGGTTGGCCACTGCTCCTCCATAAATGCCCGAATGTAAGTCGCGGTTAGGTCCCGTTACTTTAACTTCGATGTAACTTAATCCGCGCAAGCTAACAGTAATGGAGGGAATATCATTAGCGATCATAGCCGTATCAGATACTAAGGCCACATCGGCTTCAAGACGGGAGGAATTATTTTTAATAAAGGATTCAAAATGTTGGGAGCCTACTTCTTCTTCCCCTTCAATCATAAATTTTACATTACAAGGGAGCGTGTCGGTTTCCAGCATCATTTCCATCGCCTTTACGTGCATGAACATTTGTCCTTTGTCATCGGAAGAACCGCGGGCATAAATTTTATCCTCTTTTATATTAGGCTCAAACGGGGGCGTATCCCATGCATCGTAAGGAGCGGCGGGTTGTACATCGTAATGGCCATAGACAAGAACAGTGGGCTTTTCTTCATCAATAATTTTTTCACCGTATACCACGGGGTAACCTTCCGTAGGACATACTTCTGCCTCATCAGCTCCCGCTTTCAGCAAATGAGATTTAACTTTTTCAGCGGCCTCAAAAACATCATCTTTAAAATCTTCATCTGTACTGACAGAGGGAATACGCAATAACTCATATAACTCTTCTAAAAAACGATTTTTATTATTTTCTATATATTGCTCCCATTCTTCCATATCATATATTTTGATGTAAATGTACCAAACTTTTTACTTTTTTTGATGATCTCCCTATTCCGTTTTATTGATGTAAGTACTTATACATTAGGTGGGCTGTTTGGGCTGAAGCCCCTTTATGCCCTAACTTGTCTTTGATTTTTTGATAATCATTCAACATCTCTTCCCGGTAGGCTTTATCCTGTAACAGCAGCGTTAATTCCTGTTTTAAATTTTGTTCGTTAAAGTCATTTTGAATAAGTTCAGTGATGACCGGCCGATCTAAAATTAAGTTTACCAGTGAGATATAAGATACTTGAACCAGCCACTTACCGATAAAATAAGATAAGAAGTTCCCTTTATAACAAACGGTTTGAGGGACATCAAACAAAGCGGTCTCTAAAGTTGCAGTACCAGAAGTCACTAATGCTGCTGTGCTGTGTTGAAGTAAGGGGTAGGTTTTGTCGTAAACAAATTCAAATGCGGTATCAGCGACTTGTTGTTGATAAAAGGATTGGGGAACGGAGGGGACACCTGCTACGACAAATTGATAGTCCGGGAAATGTTTTTGCATTTTTAACATGGGGGGAAGCATTCTGGCTACCTCTTGTTTCCGACTCCCGGGTAATATAGCGACCAGGGGAGGGGAGAGATTGTTTGCTTCCGGAAAATGAGGATGCGGAGATTGTTCTGCGATGACATCCAATAGAGGATGTCCAACATAATCTACTTCCACTCCATGTTGGCGATAAAATTCTTTTTCAAAAGGAAGAATAACGAACATATGGTCAATATAGTGTTGGATGGTTTTTATACGGGAGGTGTGCCATGCCCAAATTTGGGGAGAAATATAATAATAGACTTTAAATCCTTTTTGTTGAGCAAATTTGGCAATACGTAAGTTGAAGCCCGGGTAATCGATAAGTATGACGGCATCGGGTTGATACTTTTCTATGTCCTTTTTACAGTGTCGGATTTTTTTAAAGATAGGCCACAGGTGGGTGACTACTTCCCAAAAACCCATATAATCCATTTCTTCGTAGTGAGTGACCATCTCCCCTCCGGCGGCTTCCATTTTATCGCCGCCCCAGCATCGAAACTGGGCAGAAGGATCCTCTTCCTGCAAGGCTTCCATCAAATGAGCTGCATGCAGATCGCCGGAAGCTTCACCAGCTATGAGATAATATTTCATGCGATAAACTTTAAATAAATAACAATGAGCCCCCAGAACAGCGTAGCTATAACAACCCCTCGCGCAGCTTTATCTGCATTTAGCCATAAACAGAAAGAAAATATAGCTAAATTAACAATAGCTCCTAGGCTAATGACAGAGGATAAGATTTCTGTCCGGGCAATAAAATCCAAATATCGATCCAGGGAGATCTTATCGGCAAAACTCATATAATAAAAAATGAGAATACCGATGATAGGACCGATGACCCCGTAATTTATTCCCATAAAAGTATCATCAAAACGTTGAAGCCGTTCTTTCATAATTCCCAATGCTTGTTGATGAATGTAATAGTATGATGTGCAGTTAAGTCATAT
>CAZIGO010000198.1:2643-4595 GCA_964538595.1 uncultured Chitinophagales bacterium
GACAGGGGTTACAGCTACATAATTGTTTTCAAGTGCCCATTCGTCCGTGTCCGTCCCCTGGTCATAGTTGACAAATTCACCGGCTAACCAATAATAGGGGCGCCCCCGCGGGTCGGTTCGCTCATCGAAGGCTTCTTCCCATTTAGCTTCGGCTTGACGACAAATCTTGATTCCTTTTAACGGCTGGTCTTTTTGGTAAGGCGGGAAATTTACATTAAGTAATGTGCCTTTCGGGATACCGTGTTCCAATACTTTTTTTGAAATAATCTTGGTGTATTTTTGCGCCGCTGACAGGTCGGCCTCTCTTGAAGGATCCAAGTTAGAGAAACCGATGGCGTCAATACCTTCAATAGCGGCTTCCATCGCTGCTGACATCGTTCCGGAATAGATCACATTGATTGAAGAGTTAGTACCATGGTTAATCCCCGAAACGCAAAGGTCGGGCTTTTGCGATAGTACTTTGTCGACAGCCAATTTTACACAGTCGACAGGAGTACCGCTGCACTGGTAAGCGCCTTTGATATCCTCGAAAAGATTTACTTGCTCCAGCCAAAGGGGCTCATCAACAGTGATGGCATGCCCCATACTGGATTGAGGATAGGCAGGAGCTACAACAACTACTTCGCCTAATGGTTTTACAGTTTCTACTAACGCACGGATGCCCGGGGCATCAATACCATCATCATTAGTAACGAGTATACTCGGTTGCGACGTCATCGTAGTATGACAAATTTATGATTCTAAAATAGAAAAAAGAATATACTATGTTAACCGTCGTTCCGGTCTTCAATAGCTTCTAATCCCGGTAAGTTGGCTCCTTCAATATATGATAATAGGGCTCCGCCTCCCGTAGAGATGAAGCTAATATGATCGGTGAGATTGAATTTGGTAAGAGCTGTTAGGGTATCTCCTCCTCCGGCTAAAGCAAAAGCTCCATCGTCATAAGCTTGGGCGACAGCTTTGCCTACTTGTCGAGTACCTTCGGCAAAGGGCTCCTTTTCAAATACGCCCATCGGTCCATTCCATAGTATTTTTTTAGATTTACGGATAATTTGACAAAACGTTTTAGTACTTTCCGGCCCTATATCGAGCCCCATATGATTGTCCGGGATTTCATAATTGGAAGCTACTTGCGTTGTACTTTGATCTGATAGTTCAGTAGCTATGATTGAGTCCGGCGGTAAGAGGAGTTTAGTATTATTAGATTTGGCTTGATCCAACAGGTCAAGAGCCACCGACAGTTTATTTTCCTCTATAATAGAATCGCCCACTTTTCCATTCTGGGCTTTAAAAAATGTATAAGCCATTCCACCCCCGATTAATATACGATCCAAAATGGGTAATAGCTCTTTGATCAAAGATATTTTATCGGACACTTTGGCCCCCCCGATGATCGCGGTAAAGGGTTTCTCTTTACTCTCCAATAGACGATTGGCATTTTCAAGTTCCTCTTTGATGAGATAGCCGAACATTCGTTTTTCCGGGGCAAAGTATTGTGCTACAACAGTGGTAGATACATGCGCCCGGTGAGCTACTCCAAAAGCGTCATTGACATAGAAATCAGCATAATCGGCTAACTGGCGAGCAAAATTTTCGTCGCCCTCTTTTTCCTCAGCATGAAACCGTACATTCTCCAGCAATAATACCTGGCCGTTTTTTAGTTGATTTATTTTTTCTTGAGTAGACGCTCCTACACAATCTTCAGCAAAAAGTACTTCCTGGTTCAATAACTTTTTTAACCGGGGCAATAGATGTTTTAAAGAAAATTTTTCTTGATATTTCCCTTTAGGCCGGCCTAAATGAGCTATTAAAACGGCTTTGCCTCCATCATTTATAATTTTTCGTATCGTCGGGAGGGAAGCCCTGATGCGCCAATCGTTGACGACCACATAGTCTTCATTAAGTGGTACATTAAAATCAACGCGTATTAAAGCAGTGCGTTGGTGAAAATT
>CAZIGO010000199.1:0-3160 GCA_964538595.1 uncultured Chitinophagales bacterium
CAGGGGATACGGCAGTGACCACTGATCTCCTTATAATCCCCGGTCATCTTATCTTTTCTTGCATACACTACTTCTGTTTTAATATTATCCGGGGCCGACTTTTGTTTAGCCCACAAGTAGCCTGCACTATCCACTTTAACTGTAATCCAATCCTTATCTCCTTTGGGATAGATATAAGAGGTTAACTTTTTGCCCGTCGGTTGCATAATCGCCTCCTCCGGCGTATTATTGAGTTCATGAGCATCGAACTCTTCAAAAAAGCGTACCTTTATCGGAAAGCGCTTCGGCGAGCTGGCATTTTGATGGTTATCCTGGATGGCAAAATATAACGTATCTACATTATGAACCTGTCGGGCTTTCGGCAGTCGATCCCATTGGCTCACCCACTTATGTTTCTGGGACTGCCAAGCTTGCTTATGAGCAAACCGTACTTCGGGTTTTACATCGCCGGGTACCTTTTTCGTGCCCACCTCCACATAGCCGTTTTTAGGGATAATGACCGAGTACCAATCAACATCATGCGCCGAATCGATACGCATCTTTACGGCTTTATTCAATGCAATTTGATTGGCCTGTAAGATAGTGTCATTAGGCTCATTTCCCGGCTTTTGTCCTTCTCCGCAAGCCATAATCATCATAAAAATGCCAATAACAAAAAGCCCGTTTATAAATGAAATGCGCATCATTTTTTTGGCCACAAAATAAGCATAAAATATATTATCACATAAAATATACACTTAAAAGTTAGTGAGCCGGTTCTTATATTAAGAATAGGGACTGCTTTTCTACTAACACCTATTGGAATGTAAGTTACATATTCTACTTCAAGGGATCAGGTGTTATTCTGCTGCTGTTTCCTTTTGTTGCTGGCGTATCCAGTTAATAGCACTGCCGGCTTTAAACCACTCTATTTGTGTTTTACTATAGCTATGCTCTACCGTAAACGTATCTTCCGTGCCATCTTGATGAGTTAAAGTGGCTGTCAATGGCTCACCTGGTTTAAAATGATCCAAACCCGTAATAGCTAATTGATCGTCTTCACGCACTTTCTCGTAATCTTCATTATTACGAAATGTGACGGCCAGTACCCCCTGTTTCTTCAGATTCGTTTCATGAATGCGGGCGAATGATTTGACTAATACAACTCGTACGCCCAAGTGACGGGGTTCCATAGCAGCATGTTCCCGCGAAGAACCTTCCCCGTAATTTTCTTCCCCAACGATAAAGGAAGCATAGCCTTTTTCTTTATAATCCCGAGCCACCTCGTGCGGTTCTTCATAGGCCCCGGTCAAACTATTTTTAGTTTTACCGGCTTCCTCGGTAAAGGCATTTACCGCTCCTAATAACAAGTTTTTTGAGATATTATCCAGATGTCCTCGATAATAAAGCCACGGACCGGCTTGTGATATATGATCCGTCGTACATTTCCCTTTGGCTTTGAACAATAACTGCAATCCTTCCAGATCATTTCCGTCCCATTCATCAAAGGGCTCGAGCAACTCTATACGATCTGATTCTTCAGCAACTTTAACTTCCACTTCTTGGTCTGAAGAAGCCGGCGGTTCATATCCCAAATCAGCTGGATCAGCATTCTGAGCTGCAAATCCATTAGAAGGTAACTCCTGTCCCTCAGGAGGGGCAAGTTTTATTTTTTCTCCTGTTTCTGTCTTCAGCTCATCAGTCAAAGGATTAAACTTTAAGGTACCTGCCAGAGCGTAAGCTGTCACAATTTCAGGAGAGGCTACAAAAGAGTGTGTATTGGGATTACCATCGTTACGTTTAGCAAAGTTACGGTTATACGAGGTGATGATCGTATTCTTCCTGTCGGGGTTTTCCATCTCCCGTTTCCACTGGCCAATACAAGGTCCACAAGCATTAGCAAGCACGGTACCGTTTATATCTTTAAATTTTTCTAATAACCCATCTCGTTTCATGGTTTGATGAATTTGTTCCGAACCAGGGGTTACGGTAAACTGAGTTTTCGTCTCTATTTTATTATCAATAGCTTGGTCCGCGATAGAGGCGGCCCGCGTAATGTCTTCATAAGAGGAGTTCGTACAGGAACCGATCAGCGAAACATCAATCTCCGCCGGCCAGTCGTGCGTTTCAGCGGCTTCTTTCAATTGAGAAACGGGCCAGGCTTTATCCGGTGTATAGGGTCCGTTAACATGGGGTTCCAGTGTAGATAAGTCGATCTCTATAACCTTATCATAATACTGGCCCGGCTGATTGTAGACTTCCTCGTCAGCGCGAAGATGTTGTTTTACTTCCTGGGCGGCATCAGCAACGGGGCCCCGGTTGGTCATCCGGAGGTAATCGGCCATTTTGTTATCGTAGCCAAACAATGAAGTCGTTGCCCCTATTTCTGCCCCCATATTACAGATAGTAGCTTTACCGGTACAAGAGATAGTATCAGCACCCTCCCCAAAATACTCCACGATGGATCCGGTGCCGCCATCTACCGTGAGGATATCAGCGACTTTCAATATCACATCTTTAGCTGCTGTCCAGCCGGACAATTCACCGGTTAATTTTACCCCGATAATCTCGGGCATTTGGATTTCCCAAGGCATAGCCGTCATTACATCTACCGCATCGGCCCCACCTACTCCAATGGCTAACATTCCTAATCCCCCTGCATTGGGTGTATGCGAATCAGTTCCGATCATCATGCCACCGGGAAAAGCATAGTTCTCCAAAACGATCTGATGAATAATACCAGCGCCCGGCTCCCAAAAGCCAATACCATATTTTTTAGATACCGACGACAAAAAGTCATAGACTTCTTTATTAGACACCAACGCATTTTTCAAGTCCTCTTCTGCGCCTTTAAAGGCCTGTATCAAATGATCACAATGAACCGTTGTCGGCACGGCCACTTCCTCTTTGCCGGTCATCATAAATTGTAACAACGCCATCTGGGCGGTGGCATCTTGCATAGCCACTCGATCCGGTGCAAAATCAACAAAATCGCCTCCTCGCTCATAAGGAGTTTCGGGTAATTTATTATTAAATAAATGAGTATAAAGTAATTTCTCCGTCAACGTTAAAGGACGATCGAAGAGCTTACGCACTTGCCCTATTCGATCAGGTAGTTGATCATAGACCTGTTGTATCATGTCTTTATCAAAAAGCATAGCTCTTCATTTTGATGACAAGG
>CAZIGO010000199.1:3170-4586 GCA_964538595.1 uncultured Chitinophagales bacterium
AAAAGAATGAAAAATGAACTGAGAAATATCATACTCCCTCTATTATTTTAATGCTCGAGGGGAGAGGTGTCCCCCGCCAAGGAGGCGCATTTTTATTTACAACCGGGTTAACTATCCCTTCAACATAGGAATCAACAATTTTTCCCTTTGGGGTATGATATAAATCAGCATAAACGATGATCAAAATGAATAAATTGGTTTATAGAAATAAAAAGATAGAAACGCCTTATGAGTTAAATCATTACTTACAAGAATAATGAGTTGTACATTATTCTTCAAAATGAAAAATACCCATGTCCGTATCCATGACATTATTATTCTTATTACTGCTGCTGGTCACGGCCTATTTGTATGCTTCCGTCGGACATGGAGGAGCCAGTGGTTACTTAGCGTTGATGGCGTTGTTCGGTGTAGCTCCTCATTTTATGCGCCCTGCGGCCTGGGCATTGAACTTATTTGTAGCCGGCATAGCATTTCATCAATATTATAAAGGTGGTCATTTTAGGTGGCGTTTACTGATACCCTTTATCATCCTCTCTATTCCAATGGCAGCAGTAGGGGGAAGTCTTTCCATCGACCCATATTGGTATAAGCGAATATTGGGGATATGTTTAATATTAGCTATGCTCCGGATATCGGGAGTATTTGGAGAAGGCCAGAAAAAAAGGAAATTACCCTTTTTGTTAGGTGCAATTATGGGTGGGGAATCGGTTTATTTTCCGGTATGATCGGTATCGGTGGTGGTATCGTATTAAGTCCTATTATCTTATTAGCCGGTTGGGCCAATGTTAAAGAAACGGCGGCAATATCGGCAGTGTTTATTTTTCTTAATTCCGCCTCCGGTCTCATCAGTAAAACGCTAAGCAGTGGTGTCACGTTTCACCCTCTCCTACTGGTTTGGATTATAGTTGCCATAGGAGGCGGTTTCTTAGGCGGTTACAGTGGTAGCATAAAGTTTAACAATAGTTTTGTTCGACAGGCATTAGCCATCGTATTAGCAATGGCCAGCGTAAAATTATTTTTAGTATGAGTTCAATCTTTCATCTATGATAACCATTGAAGAAGCTCGCCATATCATCCAACAACACACCCCTTCCCCGGCAGCCACTTCACTCCCGCTACCGGAAGCTATATACCATGTGTTGTCCGAAGACGTTTACGCTCCCTTATCATTGCCGGCTTTTCCTCAATCCGCCATGGACGGCTATGCTGTTCGCTCCAACGACTTGCAACAAGAAGGACCTACCCTTTTAACAATACAAGAAGAAGTTCCGGCGGGTGCTACCCAATCCCCTGTCTTAGCTCCCGGCCATGCTATTCGTATTTTTACCGGTGCCCCTCTTCCTAAAAAGAGCGACCAGATAATCATTCAAGAAAAGACCTCGGTAAATAACGGAACAGTAAAGATCTCCCCCG
>CAZIGO010000200.1:0-3338 GCA_964538595.1 uncultured Chitinophagales bacterium
CAAACTGCAAGGTTTGACCATATAATAGGAGGGACCAGAGGGCAATGACCCATAATTTCCAATTGTGGGGAATGGAGATGGAAGACATAATTACAAAAGTAATAAGAATACCTAAAAGGGGATAATTAATAGGGCCCGGATAAGATCCGGTCAAAGAAATGTGTTTCATTTACTATTTTCTCAATAATGTTTTATATATTTGAGCCATAACTCATCAAATAAAAATCAACTCCTTATGCGAAGATTGACCGTACTGATTAGTTTAACGTTATTGTTTTTTGCTTGTAAGCAAGGCACACAACAGCAAAACAAATCTGCAGAGCAGGATACTACTAAATCTGAAAAACAAGCACAAAAAGCAGAGCAATCAGAAGATGAACCGGTAGAGCTGGATTTACCGCGCCCTAGTCCCAAATCCACTTTAACACAACGAGTAGGTTTGACAAATATTAAGATCAGTTATTTCCGTCCTTCCGTTAGGGGACGAAAAATATGGGGCAATCTGGTTCCTTATAATGAAATGTGGCGGACAGGTGCTAATAAAGCAACGGCTTTTTATTTTGGTGATAAAGTGACTATTGCCGGAACGGAAATTGATTCAGGAAAATATTCCTTTTTTACAATACCAGGCAAGGATAAGTGGACATTAATTTTCAATAAAAAGACAGAAATGTGGGGAACAAACGGTTATAAAAAATCGATGGATGTTTTGCGTTTTAAAGTGAAACCATTTACAACGGATAAACATTATGAAATGATGACTTTCGATATAAACGAGGTAGCTCCTGATACCGCTACTATAGCATTGAAGTGGAAGGAAACAGGTGTACGTTTTGGTGTCTCATTGAATACCCATCAACGTGTAATGGCGCATATTGAAAAAGGACTGCAAAAAGCTAGTGATAGTAATTGGAATGTATATGCCTCTGCTGCAGACTATTGTGTAAACAATAACAAAGACCTGGATAAAGGACTCAAGTGGATTAATAAATCCATTGATATTAAAGAACATTGGTATAATCATTGGGTCAAAGCAGAACTATTGGCCAAAAAAGGCAACTTTAAGGAAGCCGCCCAAGTGATGGGAAAAGCTATCGAAATAGGAAAGAAAGAGGATGATTTTCCTTACAAAGATCGTTTGAAAGCGAAACAAGAAGAGTGGCAAAAGAAAGCTCAGAGTTCTTAATGAGCTTTTTTCCAGTTATCTTTTATTAAAGTGGTAAGTGAGTGATAAGCCGGCATATATATTTCTACCCGGTGCCGGGTTATAGTATTTTCTATTGAAGCCATTTAATTGAAGAAAGGAACTATATTGAGTATCCAATAAGTTATCTATTCCAATAAAACATTCACTCTGTAAGTGGCTCAATATCGTATAGTCGAATGTCAGTTTGGTATCGATGACGTGATAGGGATCAGCAAAAACGGTATTAGCATCATTAATCGGGATAGCTCCTACGTAACGATAGGTGATATTGAATTTGATATGGCGAGCTATTATTGAATTAAGTCTAGCATAAAGCATACGGGGTGGAATGCCGGTTACACGATTTCCTTCATAATTAGTGCCGTTTTTATAGTAATCTTTGAAAAAGTAGTATTGTTCAGTATAGCTTATCGTGGGCTGTATTTGATTGATAAGAGAGTTAGCGGGAGTAAAGGTATAAGAGCTTTGCAATTCGGCCCCCCATTGGTGTGTCCGGCCCTGGTTACGGAAAATAGTACCAGATTTTGTTTCTCTGGGGACAATGGCATTTTTGAGCTTCATGAAATATCCGGACAAGTCGACCTGTAAATGATTATCGAGTAAACTACTTCGGAATCCTATTTCATGATTAGTTCCTGACTCGGCCTGTAATTCTGTATTAAAGGAGCCATCCGGGTTAGAGACTTCCCAGAGAGTGGGAGTGGAAAAACCTTTGCTGATGTTTCCGTGGATAGAAAATTTATCACCGAATTTTTTGACGAGTGCTATCCGGGGAGCAATAGAGGGAGTAAACCGGTGTTCACCACTGTAATCTATGCTATCGGCGTAAAAGTAATCGGTGTGGTCAAAAGTTAAATGATTGCTACTGATGCCCACGGTTAAAAATAAACGGTGGGGCAATTCGTTACGCCATTGTAAGAACCCCATATATTGTTGAGATAAAGTTTTAACATCTTCCTGTAATATTCCCGGGGTTCCCTGGTCATTCGAGTATTCTTCTAAATATTTATTGTTCAAGTGCCACTCTCCTCCCAGTAGAACCTCGCTTTTAATATGCGGAAGTTTAGGATGCAGTGTAAACTCTGTTCGTCCCCCTCCACCGGAGGAATGAGTGATTTTGTATCCGTTATAGTATGGACTGGTACCGTAAGGGTTGTGTTTGCGGGTGATATTACCATAAAAAATGGTCTGGTTAGAAAAGTTGTCTGTAAATTGATATTTATGGCTGATGCCCAAACGATTCCGGGTACGATGAACGGCCGCCTCTCCCCAAATGGAGAAAGCATCTGCTTGACGAGGAGATGATTGAATTTGTTCCTTCGTTAAGGCACCGGGGAGCTCCCACATGCCGTCGTAATGGAGGGCGTGCAATGATATCTTTTGTTGTTTATTGGCTTCAATGACAGTGTGTAAAGAAAGAAAATCTTTATTATTAGCCTCTTGTTGGCGATAACCTTTATTATGCTGTTTTATATAATTAGCGGCTAACGATAATTTTCCTTTTTGGTAGCGTAATTGTTGCCCCTGACGCCAATAGTCGGTATGTTTAATTGGAAAATAACTGCCGGCCATTGCTCGACTGGTGAGAGAATATTCGTTATGCTGGGGCATATCACTGTAAAATAAAATGGTCCCGCCGGTACCTGGTCCATAAACACTGCTGGTAGGTCCTTTGATAACCTCCCCACTGGTGACTGTCGTAGGATCAATAACTTCCAACGGACTGGAACCACTGGGGTTGGTAAGCGGTATACCATTCCAGTATACGCTTATATTCCGCACCCCCCAAGGGGAGCGTAGTAAACTTCCTCTTATGGATATGCGACGACTACCTCCATCCCCCCGCGATTCCATTTTAACGCCCGGTACCGTGTTTAAAGCAGGTTGTATGGAAGTATTGTTGAATTGTCGAAAATCCTTACTGGTTAATTTAGTAATGCTACCCGCAGTTTCTAATAAGGGGGCCTTATTTTTGTGGCCCATCACACGAAGTTCATTGAGCTTATATTCAATCGGGGTGAGTTGTATTGATAATCGTTGCTTAGAGGAGGTAATAATGAGGCGGCGGTTATGATAGCCTACATGACTGATCATTAAGGTATCCGTCAAGCTGTCAACGGATAATGTAAAA
>CAZIGO010000200.1:3348-4558 GCA_964538595.1 uncultured Chitinophagales bacterium
AGTTGTCGTACTTGTATTTTGATGAAGCGCCTTAACATGTACTTGTTTGATCGGTGTTTGGGTGTGTTGATCAGTAATGGTCCCTTGTATATGCTGCCCGTGCATTAATAATGAAATAAGTATAAGTAGGGTTGTATTGAGAACAGAGAGGATAAAACGCATGTCCAAATTATAGTAAGCAATTTTTTTAGATTATAAAAAATATTGTAATTTAGAACATTACCAGCTTTTCATTTTAAAAACTCGAAAATATATGAAACGAATATTTATATTTTTGTTTACCGTTTTTGTATTCGGTGGCGTTGTTTTAGGACAAGATAAAGATCATAAGGAAAAAGTTCCCGGCTTTCGCTTTATAAAGTGGGGAGCAAAGCTCGACTCTGTGTATAAAAATGGAGAAAAAGTGGAGTTTGTTCAGGTGAAAGGACAAGATAAACCTGAAGTGCCCAATGTTTATAAGATACCCGATGATGATATGACTATCGGCGCGGCTCAACTAAAGCAAATTCACTATTACTTTAATGAAGAAAATGAGTTTTATAGTGTAAGGATAATAGGAAGTAAAGAGTACATAGAGGATATGTCATTTATCTTACGACATAAATTCGGCTCCCCTATGCAGGTTGAGAAAAATGGTAGTACCCGCACTCAACAATGGAATATTGATAATGTTGAGTTTACTTTGGTTAATTCCTTTGATAGTCCCGACTTTATTTTGACTATCAGCAGTAATTGGGAAAAAATTGAGTCCTATCGTAAAAACACGAGCGTAAAAGATTTTTAAAAATTTTATCGCTATACAGAGTTGGGGAAGGTGAATAGTTAGATATTTAATGGATACCATTACACAAACAGTACTTGGGGCAGCGGTCGGTGAAGTTGTTTTAGGGCGGCAGTTGGGAAATAAAGCGTTCTTAACGGGTGGAATTCTCGCCAATTTTCCTGATCATGACGTTATTCCCGGTCATTTTCTCAGTGAAGTTGATCGCGTAGCACTGCACCGAAGCTATTCTCATTCTATCCCTTTCTTAGTTACGATGTCGCCGCTGTTTAGCTGGTTGTTGAAGTATATGGTTTACCGGGGGAGATCTATCTCTTTTCTCCATTGGGTGTACTTTTTTTTAATGATCTTTATAACTCATGCCCTTTTAGATTGCTTTACCAGTTGGGGCACCCAGTTAATGTGGCCCTTCAGTGATTACCGCGTAAC
>CAZIGO010000201.1:0-4545 GCA_964538595.1 uncultured Chitinophagales bacterium
GTACTACCGAAATATCCGCCGGGTTGTTCAATTGATAAAGCATGAAGTGGTTTGAAGCCTGCCGGGGATTCAGCGCCCAAATCAGCTAATTGATCGGAAGTAACGTTTACTATTTGTTCTAATTCATACTGATGATGAAAACACCCCGCTATGCCCAAGTTTAGTGCTAAATCATAATGATGGTCAGAAAAAATACGTGCCAAATGAAAAGCTGTAGCAGCCGGTCCAACTCCTGTCACTAGCGTGTCTCCCGTCCACCCTTTTCCCGCTCCTTCAATAGCTCGAGCTTTAAAGGATTGCTTTTGATTTAGTTCAGGGAATAACAAGGACTGCTCTTTATAGGTTGCACATACAAACAAAAGTTTCATACTAAGCCTTTTGGTAAATATAAGAAAAGCGGTATTCTTGTTATATTTGGTAAGAGTAAAAAGGAGCTATGATTTACATTACTAGGAAAGCCCATTTTAATGCCGCTCATCGTCTTTATAATAATAAATGGACGGAAGAGAAAAACCGGGAAGTATTCGGTAAATGTGCGAGCCCGAATTGGCACGGGCATAATTTCGATCTGTTTGTTACGATAAAAGGTCAACCCGATCCAGAAACGGGATTTGTTATGAACAGCAAAAAACTGGGGAATATAATCAAGGAACATGTCGTGGACCAAGTAGATCATAGGAATTTAAATAAAGATGTAGACTTTATGGCCGATACTATCCCTACTGTAGAAAATTTTATCACAGCAATATGGGATAAATTGGCTCCTCATATAGAAGGAGCGCAATTATATCGCTTACAATTATGGGAAACCCGTAAGTTCTATGCTGAATACTACGGAGAATAAAACGAGTAAATTATGACAAAAATCACCTCAGAAAAATCAGAAGGATACCAGCGTTGGGATGAATTTAATAAATCGACGACCCAAGCATTGTCTTCCAAATACCGCGAAATATTATCTGATCTCGGTGAAGACCCGGATCGAGAAGGATTAATCCAAACACCGGAGCGCGTGGCTAAAGCGATGCAGTTTATCATGCACGGTTACAACTTGAACCCGACGGAGATATTGGAAGAGGCTAAGTTCAACGAACAATACAGTGAAATGGTGATCGTTAAGGATATAGAAATTTATTCTTTATGTGAACACCATATGATGCCTTTCTTTGGGAAGGCTCATGTCGCCTATATTCCCAATGGTCATATTGTGGGATTGAGTAAGATAGCCCGTGTCGTAGAGGCTTTTGCTCGCCGTTTACAAGTACAAGAGCGCCTGACTTGCCAAATCCGGGACGCTATTGACCAAACGCTCAATCCCTTGGGCGTGGCAGTTGTAATAGAAGCCCGCCATTTATGCATGATGATGCGCGGGATCGAAAAACAAAATTCTGTAGCTACTACCTCTGCTTTTACAGGTGAGTTTGAAAAAGAACCCACGCGAAACGAATTTATCGATCTCATTTCAGCTCATTTAATCCGTTAAATCCTCGATATTTTCCCGGTCAAGATTTGATAAAAAACTGACAACTTGTATCTTTGCTCAAAATCATAGTTGTTATGCAAGCATATGTATTTCCCGGTCAAGGTGCCCAATTCGTAGGCATGGGCAAAGAGCTTTATGAGCAATCAGAGCAAGGCAAGTCCTTATTTAAAAAAGCGAATGATATTTTAGGATTTAACATTACAGAGGTTATGTTTGCGGGCACCGATGAAGAGCTTAAGCAGACAAAAGTAACACAACCGGCCATATTTTTACATTCGGTGATACTGGCGAAAACAATGGGCAAAGCTTTCAAACCCGATATGGTGGCCGGGCATTCGTTAGGGGAATTTTCTGCGTTAGTGGCCAATGAGGCGCTTTCTTTTGAAGACGGGCTAAAATTGGTAGCCCAGCGCGCGCAGGCTATGCAAAAAGCTTGTGATAAAAACCCTTCCACAATGGCTGCTATCTTGGGCAGCGAACCGCAAGTCATTGAGGAAATATGCCAGGACATTGATGAAACGGTTGTTCCCGCTAACTATAATTCACCCAGTCAAATTGTTATTTCAGGAACTCACGCCGGCATCGATGAAGCTATTGAAAAGCTGAAAGAAGCCGGTGCTAAACGGGCTATAAAATTAAAGGTAGGGGGCGCCTTCCACTCTCCCCTCATGGAACCCGCAGAAGAGGAGCTTTCTGAAGCCATTCAATCAACAGATTTCAACATGCCGATTTGCCCGGTTTATCAGAATGTCACTGCCCAACCCAGCATTAAGCCAAAAGAGATAAAACAAAACTTAGTGAAACAACTCACTTCTCCCGTCAAGTGGCTGCAGTCGATTGAAAATATGATAGAGGACGGGGGTGACCGTTTTATAGAAGTAGGTCCCGGAAAAGCTTTACAAAAGATGATCAAGAAGATTAATCGTAAAACAAAAACAGGGTCGGCCTCCTCTACTAACTAATTAAACTTGTCTTTGCTTGCAATATCTACCAAAAAGTATTAAAGGTATTTACTTATTTATGGCAGCTATTTTCTTATTAGCTGCTACCCCTCCTGCTACTTCCCCGTTAGAAAAAGTAAGTGTAGCCCTTACGATAAAAAAACTTCATAAAAATAAACTCGTTGAGGCCCAAGGTCGTATTTATTACCGGCTTACTGATGATAAGATGGTGACCCATATTACTCAACCGGCCAACATGTTGATCATTAACAATCGCACGGGGGAGTTAAAAACATACGACATCCAAAAAAATATGGTCAATCAAAATCGTCAACCGGAATTCAGCAGTCAAAACACTGATTTTTACTTCTTTTTATCAGACCGGACTGAGTATATGGGCCTAAAAGAGAAAGGCTATACCGTTACCGATACACGCGTAAAAAAAGATATGATTATTACAGAGTTCGCGGCCGCTTCTAAACAAAAAACTAAAATAAAGCAGGTGAAGTTAGTACATAAAAATTACCGCCCTATTTTTATAGGCTATTACAATAATAAAGGAAAAGCGCTGCAAAAAGTTTATTATAGCCAATTTAAAACAATTGAGGACAAAATCATTCCGCTAAAGATTACAGAGAAACGCTTTTTAGCAAGTGGCGACACCATGATGACCCGGAAAATGCTGTCCGATATTAAGACCAATGAGGAAGTATCCCCTAAATATTTGAACTATAAAATACCCAATGATGCCAAAGTGGTGGAGTAACATAGGGCTGACCGCCATCAGTTTATTGATCGCCTTTACAGGTCTGTGTCAGTCGATGAATGACCTGTCACTGATTGAAGAAAAGGACTTCAAAAATGAGCGATTCCAGGACCGAAAAGTTACTTTTCTCTTTTCGAACCGGCCTGATCTGAGTCCTCTTATAAAATATAACCCGGTAAGCTTGGTGTTCGGGGGGTTAATGTACGGATATCAAAAAGTGATTTCTCCCCAGTTTTCATCAAAATGTTCCTTTAAACCTACCTGTTCCCGATTCAGTGTCGCAGCTATACAAAAATTTGGAATTATAAAAGGATTGGCGTTATCAGCCGATCGTTTATGCCGCTGTTCTCCTATAGCCGCTAAAGATATTAGTCCTACGAATGTTAATAAGGAGAAACGCGTCGTCATCAACAAACCTAAGAAATATCAACTCAATCCTGATAAATAAATCCCTAATCCTCTATTGTTTTATATCGCTTTGGGCTATAGGGCTCAATGCCCAACAATATTCCTTTACAAAAGATATGCGATTTGTTGAACACCTCATCCACAAAAATGAGTATGAGGATGCTATTTATTTATTGCATCAACTCCAACGGGATACTTCCTCCTACACGACTGGACAAGAAGATTCCCTGAATTACTTTTTAGGCTGGAGCTATTATCTAAAGCAATCGGTAGATACCTCTGCTTATTACCTGAAAAAAGTCAGTGACAGTTTTCCCTTATATCACAAATGTAAGTTTTATCAATCTTTTAATAACAGTTATACCGGCCGCACGAAAAATGCCCGTCATATACTTGAACAACTCAATTTCTCCGACACTAGCTCTTTATACCAGCTCAAGCAATTTGAATTGGCCAGTATTTCTTTATTACGACGAGAATATGACCGATTTGAGCGGCTCTCCCAGCAATTTGATTACGATTATTATGTCATATCAAAAAAACAACGCAACCTCCGGGAATATTATAACGAACTAAAAGGAATAAAACAACGCTCCCCGTTTTTAGCTGGGTTATTTTCCGGTATAATACCCGGCAGTGGCAAGTGGTATGCGGGTAATCCCTGGAAAGGCCTCTCCTCTTTTATTACCGTCAGCACCTTAGGAGCTGTGGCCACAGAAAATTATATACGAGGAGGACCCAAAAGTGGACAATTTATTGCTGCGGCCAGTGTTTTTACTATCTTTTATGTGGGTAATATTTGGGGAAGTGTATTAAGTGTAAAAATTAAAAGACAAGAACGCTATAATGAGATCGATCATCAGATACGGTTGGACATGCATATTCCTCTGCGTCGGGCTTTTGAGTAAGGGAGAGGATAGCACAAGTAGTTTCCCTTATGCCGACAG
>CAZIGO010000202.1:0-4505 GCA_964538595.1 uncultured Chitinophagales bacterium
CCTGTTAAAAACTACAATATTACGTTTTAGACTACCTGAAAATTGGGGCTTCACAATTTTCTATGGTCACTATAAATGGGTGACAAGTTGTGTCCGGTATAAGTAATCGTTTTTGAAATAATTATTTAAACAATAAAGCACAAACCCCGCTTGTACCTGACTATACTATTTTTATCATAGGGTTGAGGCCGGACTAAAACCGGTAACTAAAACTACCTCTGACGTTTCGTGGCATTTGTGGATTCACCGTTGTCCAACCTTTATAATACTCTGCATCTGTAATATTGTTTACTTTAAAAGTTAATTTAAACTGGGGCTGTTCATAAAATATAGCTGCATCGACCACCTTATAAGAGGGTAATGTAAAGGTTCCTACACCATATGTATTCATCATATTATTTTCACTGGCATAATTGCCACCAGTGCCTATCCCCCAACCCTCAAGAGCACCTTGTGAAATGCGATAACTGGCCCAGCCATTAACGAGGGTTTTAGGTCCAGCTTCTTCGGGTCGCTTCCCTTCCTCTATCTTAGAAGCCTTTTGTATCTTACTAATATTATGACTAGCCCCCAATACAAGATTTAAACCTTTAACAGGAGATGCCGTAACACTCAACTCTCCCCCCTGGCTATGGTTTTTCCCATCTTGAATAAAATCACCTACATTATCCGGATCTCTTCTCACCTTATTAGATACGGTAATATTATAATAGGTAACTGTGGCCATTAACTTGTCATCTATTAAGCGAGTTTTTACCCCTCCTTCCCATTGATTTGCTCGCTCTGGCTCAAAAGTTTTGATCGATCCATCGCTTTGTGTACGCGGATCAGGATAAGTAAAACCATTTTGGTAGTTAGCGAATATTGAAATTTTTTCATGTAAGGGTTGATACACGGCCCCGAATTTAGGCGAAAGGGCTGTTTGGGTAAAACTTCCACTTGTTGTCCCATTATCCGGGTCAAACGTCCCCCTATTATCAAAGTAATCAAATCGCACACTGGCCAAAACAGACAAGTTAGGCAATATATTTATAACATCCGATAGATAAGTACTATAGGTCCGTTGATCAGAAATAGATTTATTAATGGCAGAGCCTGCTAAAGTCGTGTCGACAGCTATTTGTGAAATACTTTTAGGATCCCCATTCCCTAATTCCACCATATCATGTAATACAAAACCGGTACTGTTTTCAGTAACCTGCTGACTTAAGTAATCTAAGCCCACTACCAATTTATTTTGAATACCGGCTATTTGAAAGTCACCGATAAAATTTTGTTGTATATCCGTCGCTGTTGTTATAGAATTATCCTTTTGAATATACCGACCAAATTTTTGATTTAGAGAAGGAGCTGCAAAATCCCACAAATAAGAATAATAGCCTTTGGTTTTTGAACGGCTGCGTGAAATGATAGTTTTGCTGGTCCATCGATCGGATAATTTATATTCAGTAATAGCCTGGATATTATAACTGGGATTATTAATAGTAATATCGTTACTGGTATAAGAATAGTCGGGGTTATAATTGAGCTGCTCCAAGTTTTCATATTCTAAATCATCGAACCGATTTAAAAATAACATGGTGGGATTAGTATGTTCCACTTGGTAGAATTCGGTATTGACGGTAAAAGTAAGTTTCTCATTTACATCATAAGATAGGGAAGGCCCTATAAAGAAAGATTCACTAAAGCCCGCATCCTGCCAGCTGTTTTGCGTTTGGTAAGCTGACGTTAGTCGAAGAGATATATCTTCTTCTTCAGATAACGGAGCATTTACGTTAACAGGATCCAAAACGCTATTAGTGACAGCCGGAACTCCATTACGCATGGTAGGTTGTACACTAAAACCTCTTAAGGCATAATAGCCCGCACCATCACCACCCCGACCAGTAGCTTCCCATAACTTGGTAATACCGGGGGCATTGTCTAATCCTTCTTCTACCGAAGTTGTCAGTTGTTCATCAAGTAATTGGGTGCTTATAGAATTATATACTTGCGGATTATCTATTTTCTTCATGGGCAGCTTATTCACATAATCACTCTCTTGGTTGGAATATTTTATCTTTTTTGGTAACGAACCGGAAACGATAATTTCATTTAGTTCTTTAATAGATTTTTCAAGTTGAATAGTTTCTAACTTTACCGTTTTGCCTGCTTTTACTTTCACCGGTACTTTCTTTTCTGTAAGACCGACCGACGAAATTTTCAACTTATACTCACCAACAGGGGCTTTAAACGTAAATTTCCCTTCTTTCCCTGTACTAGCTCCATAAGAGGTTTCCTCCAATATAACCGACACATAAGGAGCGGGTTCACCATCTTTAGTAACCACTTTCCCCTTTATTGTTCCCTCATCTTGAGCATGCGCATTATAAACACAAGTACTACTTGCTAAACCAGTTATGAAAAGGAATACAAGAATATATTTCGGTAGCAGCTGTCGCATAAAATATCTTTTTTT
The DNA here is from genome assembly GCA_964538595.1 of uncultured Chitinophagales bacterium. Taxonomy (GTDB): domain Bacteria; phylum Bacteroidota; class Bacteroidia; order Chitinophagales; family CAZIGO01; genus CAZIGO01. Next base: position 2,459 of record CAZIGO010000202.1, read on the forward strand.
ATTTAGATCAATTCTAAATATCATGGCAAAAGTAAGTGGGAAAGGACATAGTTACAATACCAATTTTTAGGTATTTTACGCGCTATTTTAACACTTGAAACAAAAGTTTGTAATCCGTTCGAATGGTAGCATTTAACTGAGAAAGCGTCTTCCGCTTAAACATAAAACACAGTCAGACGAGGAATGAAGAATACTTATAGTTCATCTGGGCCAATTGGATGTAAGATTGAATAAAAATCCTATTTTTGTATCCATATTTTTTAATCAATATAAAATGCAGCAACCCTCCTGTTTCACATCCTTACTATCTTATTTTACCCTCGGTATTATCGTGCTAACTATCCCTCATCTCCTAATGGCTCAACACGGTAATATCCTCAAAGGTAAAGTAACGGACAGTGTGGGGAACCCCATCATTGCCGTTAATGTCCACCTCCCCCAACATAACCGGGGTACTACAACCGACCAAAATGGACACTTTCTCCTCACCCATTTACCGGCAGGAACGCATACCGTTCGATTTTCACGCATCGGTTATCATAAGGTAAAGCGTCAATTAAATTTCAATGAGAGAGATACGATCGTATTGCACATTCATTTAAGAAAATCCGCCATGAATATTGAAACGATAACAATAACAGAGTCTTCCCATTCCACCGACCTGCTAAAAACGAAGGATATTCAGGTATTATCCGATCAAAAGAAAGAAGAAAACCAGTCAACTTCGCTAGGAGCTGCGGTTGGAAACTTAGCGGGTATCGATAATATTTCTACCGGCAGCCAGATGGGGAAACCTGTGATCCGCGGGTTAAGCGGGAACCGAGTAAAGGTATTATATGATGATATACCAATGGATTATCAACAATTTGGTGTCCGTCATATGCCAACTGCTGATCCATTCTTGGCCGAAGAAATCAAGATCATTCAAGGGCCTTCAAGTGTATTGTACGGGTCAGATGCTTTGGGAGGAGCTATTAATATTATACCGGCCCGTGTACCGGGCGGTCTTCATCAGCCCTCCTTTTTACATGGACAAGTACTGACAGGTTTTCATTCTAATAACAGAGAATGGATGGGAGGTATTAAAGTTGAAGGGGGATCAGGACCTTGGGGGGGCAATGCTGCCCTTATTAAGCGAACGAGTGGAAATATGAGGGTACCGGATATTCCTACTGCCCAAGAGTCGGGTGATAGTACAGCCCCCCGGTTTACCGGTGAATTGGACCATACCGACTTCGATCAAATCAACGGAATGATAGGAGGAGGGTATACGGGAGATTTTGGGAAAATCTCTTTTCATTACGGACATTGGAATAATGAGCAAAACATTTTGCTTCCTAATGGGACAGGGGTAGGACAACATATCACAAATGATATTCTGGCTCTAAAAGGACACTTTGAACTCAAAGATCATAACATCCTTCGAACAAAAGTCAGTTATCTGCGAAATCAGTGAAAATCAAATAAAAACGGACATACCCGCGAAGAACTCCCTCAGCAAGGTCCTGCCTATTTAGACCTGAGAATACAAAATTTAGCTACTCGTGTGGAACTCGACCATCAAAAAATAGGTCCCTTGACGGGTAGAGTGGGGCTAACAAGTTTATATAAAATTAATCGAACACAAGGAACAGGAGAGGCCTTAGTGCCGAATGCTCAGATTCAAAATTACGGCCTCTTTATATTTGAGAAAGCACAATGGCGACATTTTACCGTTTCGGCAGGAGGTCGTTTCGATCTCCGGATACAAGACGAAAAACCGCATTCTCAACTCCGGTTGCCCGATACGACAGCTGGAGAAACACAAGATGTACTACATCAGCAATACGAGATATTTTCCGGTTCTGTCGGCTTACAATATCATCCGCTCAATGCTTTGTTTCTCTCGCTCAATTTCGGACGAGGCTTCCGCGCCCCCGGTATTTTTGAACTTCATGCCGACGGCATACATGGAGGGATAGCTGCTTACCAGCTTGGTAATCCATATTTACAACCCGAAACTTCATGGAGTACCGATCTTTCAGTGAAGTGGACCTCCCAAAAGTTT
>CAZIGO010000203.1:0-780 GCA_964538595.1 uncultured Chitinophagales bacterium
GTCTTCCCCTTCTTTCACTCGCTCCCAATAAAAAGCCTGTGCCTGTTGAGTAAACAATGCTTGTTGCCCTCCTTTTTCGATAGTTGTAGAAGTGGGAGGTATATGACGTTTTAATAGCGGTTCCGATAAATTCCCCAACCACTGCTGATCAGTGAGCAGGCGCAAATACAAATCATAATCCTGGGCATAGGCAAACTTTTCACGATAAAAATAGCCCTGGTGATTACGAAACATGATGGAAGGATGTTTGATACAATTACGCCGGGGTAAAGTTTCCCGGATGGTCTCCAACGAGGTGATCGGTGTTTGAGTACGTTTCACTTGGCCCTGTTCATCAATGATATGGCTGCCACTACCTACTAAAAAAACATGTTGGTGTTCTTCCAAATAATTGTATTGCTTTTCAAAACGATGGGATAACGCTTCATCATCAGCATCTATACGAGCTATATACTTCCCCCGGGCTTTTTGAAGTCCGCGATTCAGTGAAGGAGTAAGTCCCCGGTTATGTTTATTGGTTAACAAGCTGATACGATTATCGGATTGTTCAAACGCTTTCAGTATAGCCCTCGAATCATCCTGAGAGTTATCATCAATAATGATAAATTCAAAATCACCTAACGTCTGATTCAATATGCTCTTTACACAGGAGGCTAAATAAGCTTGCCCATTATATACGGACATCACTACTGAAATAAGCGGCTGTTTTTCCGGGGTAGCCATTGACAAATTGACGATTTACCTTTTCATCTTCTGACAAATATACTACTTAAATATTTT
>CAZIGO010000203.1:790-4504 GCA_964538595.1 uncultured Chitinophagales bacterium
CATCTTCATCATCTTCAGCCATTTTATAAAGGTGTTTTTTTGGTATTGTCTTTCCATTTTTTATCCTATTTATTACTTCGTCCTTTTCATCTTCTGACAAATATACTACTTAAATATTTTATCCCATAACGCTCGCCATCCCCCCTCTATAAGGCGTCCCATCCCTACACTTTTTACAAAATAAAACCTTCTCCGCCACATACTGCCCCAATAGGGCACTAATAAATTATATAACTCTTCTGTTGTCAAATTTTTGTACCGCGATTGGAAAAATTTAGACAGTTGCGCTTTCTGTTGGTTATAATAAGAGCTATCCAACTTCCCTTTTAAAACACATTGTCCGCCTGCCACAACAAGGCCCAACTTTTGCTGGGGATCTTCTCGAAAGTGCTTCCAAACCTGTGATAGCAAAAAAAACTGGCGGCGAGCACTATACAATCGCAAATAAGGTTCCTGTGCCTGTACGATTTTTCCCGCTCGATGTACGCCAAATCGAAAAGCCTGTAAGGGAGAAGGGTTGGGACTATGAATTACCAAAGGGGCTGGCGGTGATCGAGTGACCCACCGCTTCCCCTCAATCCGGGGCGGTATATCAACAAAAAGTTGTTCTTCATTTTTAGGCCATTGCACACGATTACTAAATATGTGTAGTCCTTGGATCAACAAGCCCGAAGCCCAATCCTTTACTGCTAACACCACATGATCCAGTTTCCGCTGTTCCCGGAACAGATCCACTATTTTCTGTAAGGCCTTCTTATCGGAAAACACCATATCGGCATCTAACTTGATAAAAAGATCATAATGATCGGCGTTATCCATAAAACAACGATATAGTTTATCGTGGGCTTCTTTATTCGGTAAGTTTTTAAATACCACCTGTTCCCATTTAGTATAGGACTGCTGTTGGATAGACCGTTTCGAAGCCTCAAACTCATTTTCTCCGCTATATAAAGTGCCTATTAAAATTTTCATAGTGCCCTCGCTTTCACCAGCCGATTAATATCTATACGAGGCAGGGTCCAGGGGTCTTCTTTATGTTGTACTTTACGCTCCTCTGTTGTAAAACACCACTTAAACCCACACCACCGGGCCAACCCTCTCACCCAGCGATTATATCCTCCATAGGGATAGGCAAAATAAGGTATTTGGCGCTTCAATTTGTGTTCTAAAATATGTTTGGATAATTTCATCTCTCGATACGCATTCCAGGGTAACTGGGAATTCAAAAGGGGGTGAGCATGGGTATGAGCTCCTATGGTGATTAAGGGATGGCGATCCAAGGTTCTCACCTCTGCCCAGGATAGAAACTCCTCCTGCTGATACTGACGCCGTTCATAATTATTTAATTGACCCAAGCGCTGCATAAAATCTTCTCTTTGACGAATAGATGATCGCTTTAAGGGAAGACGAGTTTCATTATAAACGGATCGCTGACGTTCGGGCGTATTCGTTTTTTTAGAAGATCGGCTAAACGGTAAGTAAAGCCAATTATGATCTTGTATAACAGCTCCTAACTCTAACTCATAGGGATACGCTGTTTGATTAATGAAACCAGTGGTGATAAAAATAATCGCTTCCCGTTCATATTTTTCCAAGAGGGGGAGTGCCTGCTCCAAGTTATTTTTATAACCATCATCAAAAGTGAGTAAGCAGCCGGCCTCAGATGTATTATACTTACCACTAATATTAGGACATTTTTCGCGATCTTTCAAAAACTGTTCCAGCGCTGACGGGGTAATAAAGTAGTCGGCCCGTGGACCCATAGAGACGGGGGTATCGGAAGTGACATGATGGAGAAGTGCTATTTCGACCATATTACGAGAAGTGAGCTGTTATTTTTTTATGCGGCGCCAATGTGTAAAATCTTTATCTAATAGCTTTTCCAGTCGAGCTATTTCAGGTTCTATTAACTCAATCAATTTTTTTCGTAACGGGAACGTCATTCCTTTCTTGTACTCTTTTTTATTATTCAGAGAACGCCGCAAAAGAGGTAAAGTTTCTATCTTTTTGACAGCTTTGTCTCCTTTAATCTTACGCAAAGTAGGCGCTAAAGGAGATGTTCTAAAAAAACGTTTAAAAGCCTTCCACTGTTCGTTCAAAAAGTTTTGCCGGCTGCCGGCCCTATTCACTTTTTCCTGTAGTAATGAAGGGGTAAAATCGGTATCAACGTTCATAAACTCCAGTACATTACGCAAAAATTGGTCAGGGTTGGATTCTAATTGTTCAAATTCTAAAAAAAGAAACTGTTCCCTATCGAAAAATTGTAAATAACGCTCAATGTGTTGGGCATAGAGCCCCGGTTCGATCCAAGAACTGAATAGATCATAATTTTCAAGCACTTCCGCAAACTCAAATGCTATTTTCTGTTTTTTCTTTTCATGCCAATAATGAGAAAAAGCCCGGTCAACGGGATTTCTCAGGCACAATATCAGTTTAGCCTCGGGATGATCACGGTAAATACGGCGAGGGGCCCAGGGAGAGCGAATGTAAGAAGGAGTAAAGTCTATGACTTGTTGCCCTTTTTGTGAAGCGGGGAAGCGTTGGTCATACCAGGCCCGACCTCTGTGATAAAATATATCATAATAGTGGACCGCATCTGTTTTAGCGACAGTTACCTCATCATGTTCTTTTAAACAATAATATAGCCAGGAGGTAGCCGACTTTTGCGGGCCAATATGAAACACATCCACTTCCATGTTAGCGGAGTTGCTTTTTCAGTCGATTAACGAGGTCAATAAATGTATTGCGCTCCGTAACTACAAATAAAACAAATATACCCGAAAGTAACAGGCTCACATAGAATGATTTCAGAAGAGCAAAGCTATCCATCAACAGCAGTCCAACCAACATAATGGTAAACAAAGCCAGTTTAACAGAATAGATGGCCAAGTTATCTTTATAATAAATGAGAGAGGCCGTAATGACATTAGTTAATCCAAATGAAAAGAGCATGGCTATAGCCGCCCCATCTGCTCCCCACAAAGGAATGAGCCAAAAGTTAACTCCTACATTAAGTAGTAGTGCAATGAGAGTAGTCATTAAAGTTAAATTGGAATACCCCGCTATATTCAGATAGCCCCCTGTCATACCAAAACCTGAAGTAACAATATATATACCACACAAAATCATTAAGGTTGAATACGAAGTTTGATAGTCGCCAAAAAGGGCCAGCAAATAAGGAGCTGCCCAAGCAAAAGCGATAGTTCCCAAAATGGAGAACGAGAAGGTGACGATCCTACTTTTATGATACTCTTTCTTAATCAAATCATAATTATTTTCACTTAAAAACTTCCCAATCCGAGGGGTGATAATTTTACTATTTATACCGTGTATTACGTTAATCATATAGGCCAACTTGGCTGCTATGACATACTCAGCTGTTTGAATACTTGTAGATAACACCCCCATCATTAAAATATCGGAATATTTAAGAGTTTTGCTCAAGCCGGTCGTAAAAGCTAATTGAGCAGCATATTTTATATCCCAACTGGAGATAGCAGGTGCTGAACGAAAAGAACGGAATAACGGGAGAGGGGTGGCAAAATATCGGATGATCAAAGGAATCAATTCACTTAGTAAAATAGCAGTCACCACCCCAACCACCGTCGGCCACAACAGCCAACAAAGCAAAAGCAATACCATCTTGGAGAAGGCAGGCCCAAGTTGAAAATAAAGGACGGTTTCAGCGATCAGCTGACGGGATCTGTACCAAGC
>CAZIGO010000204.1:0-3678 GCA_964538595.1 uncultured Chitinophagales bacterium
CCGCTTTATCGATAAATACACGAAATTTGTCCAATTTGAAGATTATGGGCTTACCCCCGCTGATGACGAACGGCCGGACGAAGGGGATGCAAATGTGATCACAAAAGCATCGCGAATGAATGAAATGGATGATGATAACGATCAAGGCGATAAGCGAGAAGATGAAGAGGAGGACCTTCCTTTTTAAACTTTAATCATTCTTTTTACGCTCCTATTTCCTTTCTCATATAACCTAAGCTGAATGTTGCCGACGGAAATTATCCACCACTACCGCTGCTGAAGTCGCAATATTTAAGGACTCTGCTTCTCCGACACGGGGGATCGTCAAAGCTTGGTCAGTAAGCGATAACATTTCTTGAGATAGCCCTTTGGCTTCATTCCCGAATAATATCACCCCTTTATCGGGCAACACTGCTTTATAGATAGAGGTGCCTTCTAAGGCAGTAGCATACTTGGGCAAGGGTATACCGGGTAACACAGCCGGCAAATCAACATAATGGAGGTTCACTCTGCCAATGGACCCCATTGTAGCTTGTACTACTTTAGAATTATATGCATCCACACAGTTTTTTGAGCAAAGAATATGGTTAATGCCATACCAGTCGGCCACTCGTATCATATTACCCATATTACCAGGATCTTGAAGAAATTCAAGCCCTATCACCAATTGGTCATTAAGTTGTGATGGAGATAATTTATTATGGGGCAGATATACTACCGCCAATACCTGGTTGGGAGTACTCATATGACTTAATTGCCGCAACTCTTTTTCATCAACGGTTTCAGTTGTTACCCTTGTCTTTTCTAATAAGGCTGCATTATTTTGAAGCCAAGCGGATTGAGCATAAATTTTTTTAATAGTCAAATGTCCTTTTTCATACAAGTGTTGCTCTAATAAATCCGTTACCATTTTATCGCCTTCTGCCACGAATAATTCGTACTTTTTACGAAATTTCTTGAATTGAAGGTTATGTATTCTTTTGCTAGCTCGCTTCGATACCATATAATAGGGATTCTGGCGTTAGCAATAAGTATAATGAGCTGTAACACCACCCGTCATGTTCCGGAAGGGCAGTATTTATTACAGCAAAATAGAATTAAAGGCGTCAATTTCAAATTACAAAATGAGCTACGGCCCTACCTCCGTCAAAAGCCCAATGACCGTATATTAAACCTACTACCGCTAAAACTCTGGGTCTACAATATAGGAAAAAGCTGGTCCCAAAATAACGCGAATGCTGTCAACCGCTGGCTAATGGAGAAAGTTGGACAGCCACCAGTAATCTACGACTCTTCACGGGCCCGGAAGTCAGACCGGTTGATTCAACAAAATTTGCATAATAACGGCTACTTTAACGCCGAAGTGGAACGACAATTCAAAAATAAAAAACAAAAAAAGGCCGTCACCTACCAAATTCAATTAGGCCCCCAATATGTTATCCGTAAGGTCCACTTTAAAACAGGGACCCATCGATTAAGTGCGCTTCTCAAAAAATATGCTTCCCAGTCGCTCCTGCAAGCCGGTGAACCTTATAGTGTTAAAAAACTTAAAAGGGAGCGCTCAAAAATTGCGCGGTTTTATCGAAACAAAGGGTACATTTATTTCAATCAAGAATACGTACAATTTCAGATCGACAGCTCTAAAGCCGGTCCCAAAGCCGACATCTATGTTAAAGTTTTGCTTCCTCAACAAGCTAAAAATCGTCAACAGTATAAAATAAACAAGGTATATATAATGCCGGAACACAAGCGTTATAAAAAATTAGCCTCTCAGCAATTCGATACCCTTACCTACTCTTCTGATATTCACATTATCACTCAACACCCGGATGCTTACCGATGGAAAGTTATTCTTAATAATATACTGCTAACGCCCGGGACTCAAAATGATCTGCAAAACAAATACGACCTGACGTTGAATCGCTTATCCGACCTGGGTATCTTTAGTTATGTGGACATCAACTTTTCCCCGGCCGTTTCGGATAGTGTATTATCCCAATACGATGATGATTCCCGTCAAGCTCCCCTAAACACTACTATTCACCTATCCCCCAGTAAGTCTCAAGAAATGAGTATAGAGCTTGAAGGAAACACGGGAGAGGAGAGTCCCGTGGGTGCAGCGGTTAAATATAACTATAGTAACAATAACCTGTTTAAAGGAGCAGAGATGTTGTCTTTTCATGCTAATGCAGGACTGGAATCAAATGTATCCAGCCATAACCCGGAACGTGAACAGGAACGATTTTTCAATACCTTAGACCTGAGCGGCTCGCTGAATTTACAATTTCCTCAATTTTTATTTCCTATTGACCGCGACCGCCTTTCTCCCCGGCTCAACCCCAAAACCCGTATTAGCAGCTCCTATAACTACCAACGACGCCCCAACATCACACTTACCAGCACTAACTTATCGCTCCACTACGATTGGCGGGAGTTTGAGACTTACACTTTTGAAAACCGCCCTTACAAACATCATACGGTTTCTCCTATTGTACTAAACTATTTAAAAGCAGGAAACTTCAGCCCGGAAATAGAGCGGCTCCGCCAGCAAAACATACAAATTCGTAAAAGTTTAGCGAACCAGCTTATTATCGGGGGGGGGGTACCGTTTTATTCATGACGGTTCCTACAAAGGGGAAGACAATTACTGGTTTTATAATCTTAATGTTGATGTATCCGGCAACTTGCTTAAAGGAGTTAACTGGCTTACTAACCGGACCCTCGGTTATGATACAGCTTTTACATTTTTCGGATTAAACTATTCCCAATTTGCTAAGCTCGATATTGAAGGGGGACGCCATTTTCAACTTACGGACAAAACGAAATTAGTTTCTCGACTACGCGGAGGTATAGGGGTGCCTTATGGCAACTCCACCGTACTGCCCTATGTGAAGCAATTCTTTTCAGGGGGGTCAAACGGTATCCGGGCTTGGCGCGTCAGGAGTTTAGGGCCGGGCAGCTATAACTTTCGAGAGGGGACCAACGCTACAAGCGGTAGCAGTTACATTGATCAAACGGGCGAGATTTTGCTTGAAGGGAGTATCGAGTATCGTTACCCTTTCTTTCGCTGGATCAAAGGCGCTTTCTTTTTAGATGTTGGTAACATCTGGAAATTGACGCCCTCCTCCAACAAACCGGGGGCGGCTTTCTCTTCCACTCGTTTCTGGCAGGATATAGCAGTAGGGACCGGATGGGGACTACGCCTGGATTTTTCTTTCTTTATCCTGCGTTTTGATTTTGGCGCCAAGTTGCGTGCTCCCAGTTTCGAAAGCGGCAACAAATGGCTATTCGATCGATACCCTCAATCTACTTTTAAACAATTGAATCTTTTCTACAATGCCCCAAACACCTCTTACGAATATCCGTTATTAAACATTAATATTGCCGTGGGGTATCCGTTCTAACCTAAACGGTAGCTTCCGGCACCCTATGTCCCCAAATACGGACAATAAAATAAAGTATCACCACACCGATACCGAAACAAAGATACCATGGTATATGGAAGAAAAGAGAAAGAAAAAGGAGCAACGTACTCACTGTCCCCACCGTTATAGCATAAGGGAGTTGGGTATTCACGTGTTGTACGTGATCGCAACCGGTAGCCAACGAACTAAGTATTGTGGTATCTGAAATCGGGGAGCAGTGATCCCCCAACACAGAACCGGCTAATACAACTGA
>CAZIGO010000204.1:3688-4473 GCA_964538595.1 uncultured Chitinophagales bacterium
AGTATTTCCATGCTGGCAGCCATATCGAACCCGTTGGCTTGGCAAGTAGCCCACGCTGTCGGTAAAATAAGCGGATATAAAATAGCCATTGTTCCCCAACTCGAACCGGTGGAGAAAGCAATAAAGGCCGAAAGGATAAAAGTAAGGACCGGCAACCAATAAGGGTGAAAGGTGGTGCTGATAATACCCGTCAAATAATCAGCGGTATGGAGCTCTTCAGTAATGGCTGCTAATGACCAAGCCAATACTAAAATAAGGACGGCTGACAACATAGTTTTATATCCCGCTACTAAACTGTTGACGGTATTTTTTACATTCATCAACCGTTGGGCAAGGGTTAGCACGAACGCAACAATAACCCCTGAGAGGGATCCCCAAAGCAAAGCTACATAGGAATCGGATGCCCCGATCGTTTCTGTTATTTTCTTGATCAAACTCAGGTTGGAATCACTCCATATAGCGGCATCATACCCGGTAACCAATAATCCGGCCACTGTTACATTAATGACAGTTAAAATGGGGATCAAGGCATTGTACCATCTATGCGGTACTCCTTTTAAGGGTTCGAGCGCTTGTAAAGCTTCATCATCAGCCGTTTTTTCTCCCTCCTCCGGCACTTCTTTCCCTCTGCGCCGGCAACGCTCCTCGGCCCGCCACATCGGACCGTAATCACGATTCATGGTCACTAACATAAGAATAAACACCAGCGCCAACACGGGGTAGTAGGAATACGCCAGCGACTGGAAAAATAAACTATAGGCACTCGCTTCTATCCCGATGGAAAC
>CAZIGO010000205.1:0-4408 GCA_964538595.1 uncultured Chitinophagales bacterium
TAGAGGGGAACGACGGGGGCCTCTCCTACAATAATCTTTTCAATTCGCTAATAGTAGTCTCTTCGCTTTTGAAAACTTCCCTCTAGCATTGCTTTTTCATACAAGGAATCAAACTTTTGGTTTTGAAAGCGAGTATAGTTAGGAGGAGCCGGGTTATTGCCGTAGAAGACAGTCAAATAACTTTCCGGGTCTGGGTAGTCGGCAATCCACGAGCCCCGAAAAAATTTAACATCACCTTGAGCCATCCATTCTCGTAATAGGCTGGGCCGTTCAACGTTCAAATTAATTTCAATACCCAACTCCTTTAGTTGCTTTTGAATAAACGTTCCTAACTCAACATACGATTGATTAGTGACCAACGTAATCTCAGACAACCCTTCTCCCCCCGGGTAGCCGGCCTCCCGTAATAAACGAGCCGCTTTTTTCTTATCAAAATGATATCCTTTGACCGAGTGTTGCTCACCTATTAAAACGGGGGGAACAAAACCATGATGAGCGGGGATACCTATATTATTTCTCAAATAGTTAATCATCCGATCCCGGTCAAAGCCATAATTAATAGCTTTTCGTACTTTTTTGGGTATAATGGCTTGATTGCTATCTCCTTTCATCAGAAATCCCAAATATTCGGTATTGAGATAAGGGTGCTTTAACATTTTAATCTTTCCCTGAAAGTCGTCTTGCAATTTTCCTGATTTTGTCAATAACTCATCTTTATAACTCCCATCAATGCCCGACAAAAAGTGAAGCTTTCCCTTTTTAAACCGCATGAACTCCATTTGTTTATCTTGTAAGAAGGTAACTTTAATACCATCGAGGAAAGGAAGTGATTTGCCATTTTTCGTTTTGTAATAGTTTTCATAATCAGCCATTAACAGGGTTTCGCCTTTTTCCCAATGTTGGAACTTAAAAGGTCCTGCACCAACGGGATGTTTAGCAAAATCAACTCCATAATGTTCTACCACGACTTTAGGCACGACGGAGCAATATTGCATGGTAAGTAAACCAAGGAAAGGCGGGAAAGAATGAGACAAATTTATTTGTAAGGTAGAGTCATTGATCGCTTTAAAGGGTTCAGCACTATCCACGCGCCCCCTGAACACCCATCCACCGGGCGAAGCCACCTCACCACTCAACAATCGATTAAAGCTATAAACAAAGTCCTGAGCCGTCACTTTACGAGCCGATTTATTTTTAAATAATTTATGAGGTTGAAAGTATACATCATCACGTAGCGTGAAAGTATAAGTTTTACCATCTTGACTCACTTCCCATTTTTTAGCAATAGCCGGTTGAATGTGTAGGCTATCATCCAAGGCCACCAAGCCGTCGAAAATCTGATTGGTGGCCCATATATTTGCTTGATCTTTAGCGAATGCAGGATCAAGCGAGGTAATACCAGAGGCTTGGTTGTATTTAAAAATATCTTGTTGATCGTCCCCCGAACCGCACCCTGTTACAATAAGAAGGAGAACAACAAATAAAAGATTAAAAGAACAAGAGGAACTCTTTAATTTATTAAAAGTGCAATAACTCATCGATCTGGATTTGTATACGTTCAATAGTTTTTTGATTGACTAATTGTTGAGTATTATCAAATACACTATCCACTCGAGCTACCCGTACTTTATCATATAATACATTGATTTTTATATGGTTCAATACATCTGAAAAATGGTCCATTCCCCGCAAATTACCGGTTTTACCGGAGGATATACCGACCAAGGCAGCTTTTTTCCCAAAGAAAACTTTCTTTACATCGCAAGCATCAACCATAGTTTTTAATATCCCGGGATAGCTTCCATTATACTCTGGAATCACAAATACAAATTTTTCAGACGGTAATAAGATGTCCTGTTCTATTTTTTTAAACTGTGTACTTTTTTTCTCGCTATACATTTCACTGGACACAAAATCAAATGGTAAATCTTCGAGGGCAAAGAAGTCAGTTTTCGCCCGACTCCGTTGTTGAAGTATTTTAAAATAACTTTGCGCTAATTTACGGGTTAAACTGTTTTTTCTATTCGTGGTCGAAAGAACTGTTATCATAGTAGCCTCATTGGTCACAAAATTACCATTTATTCCGGGAAAAATAAAGGTAAAAAGTTAACGTACCTTGTCTAATAATTTATCCACATCGCTGCTGAAGAGTGGAGAAATTGATGCGGTTCGATAGGGGCAACCCCTATAATTTTCGTAAATTTATCTATACATAATTGGGGATTTTTTCATTGAAAAAAATAACTCTATGGAAGTAACTTATTATGGACAGTCCTGTTTCGTTATTAATATCGATGGAACAAAAGTGCTCTTTGATCCTTTCATTTCTCCTAATGAGTTAGCCCAGCACATTAAAATAGACGATATTGAGGCGGATTATATGTTGTTAACCCATGGCCATGAGGACCATGTTGCCGATGCAGAAGAAATATTAGACAAGCAATCTCCTAAGATCGTCTCTAATTTTGAAATAGTCAATTGGTTTGCAGATAAAGGTTATGAAGATGCTCATCCGCTCAACCATGGAGGAGCCGTTGACTTAGAATTCGGTAAAGTCCGATTTGTCAATGCGATCCATTCCAGCATTTTACCGGATGGTTCCTATGGCGGTAATCCCGGTGGATTTGTTATAGAAACCGATGAAGGTAATTTTTATAATGCTGGTGATACTGCTCTCACCTATGATATGAAGCTTATACCGGAGCGGACGGACCTTGATTTTGCTATCTTTCCCATTGGCGACAATTTTACAATGGATGTGACAGATGCTATTAAAGCCTCTGATTTCGTCGACTGTAACAATATTATTGGAATGCATTATGATACTTTTGGGTTTATTGAGATCGATCATGATGAAGCGAAGCGACAGTTCGAGGAAGCCGACAAGAAGCTGCACCTTATTGATATTGGGGACAGCATATCAATGTAAATGAACGAAAAGTATATTTAGTAAAAATAAACCACGCACATGGGCAAAGTGATCACATTAGCCAACCAAAAAGGGGGCGTCGGCAAAACTACTACGGCTATTAATTTAGCTGCCAGTTTTGCCGTATTGGAGTATAAAACACTGCTGATTGATGCTGACCCTCAAGCTAACACTACCTCGGGCATCGGTTTCGATCCTAAAAATATAAAGACGAGTATTTACGAATGTATGATCAATGAGAACCCGGCTAAAGAGGCGATATTACAAACCGATACTCCTCATTTGGATGTAATACCCTCACATCTTGATTTGGTAGGAGCTGAAATTGAACTGATCAATCACCCCAACCGAGAGAAGATCATGAAAAAGTCGATCGATTATGTAAAAGAGGATTATGATTACATTATCATCGACTGCTCGCCTTCCCTGGGGCTAATAACCGTTAATGCCCTCACGGCCTCCGATTCAGTAATTATACCGATACAATGCGAGTATTTTGCTTTAGAGGGCTTAGGGAAATTATTAAACACGATCAAAATCATACAATCTCGTTTGAATACGGAGTTGGTGATTGAGGGATTATTACTTACGATGTTTGATACGCGGCTTCGCCTTTCTCATCAAGTAGTAGAAGAGGTCAAACAACATTTCTCCGAATTAGTCTTTGATACCATAATTCATCGAAATATCAGGTTAGGCGAAGCTCCCAGTTTTGGGAAACCCGTTGTTATGTATGAAGCGGAATCAAAAGGGGCGGTCAATTACCTTAATTTAGCCCGGGAAATATTACAAAATAATGATGCTACTAAGATCAAAACCGAAGATAAAATTTTTAATGTTGAGGATGAAGGATGACTATTACACCAATTTATTTAAAGCGGTTTCTCTCCGCTAAACAAACCCCCTAACTATGAGTAAAAAAAGAAATGCTTTGGGTAAAGGCCTTAACGCCTTATTAGAAGACAGCAACCTCGATAAAAAAGAGGTAGAAAACCTGCCCGACAACCAAAAACCCGCCTATGGCACTACCCTGGGGCAAGTAGTAGAATTACCCCTTACCAAGATAGAAGTCAACCCTTTTCAACCTCGTAGCGACTTTAATAAGCAAAAGCTCGATGAACTTACTAAATCTATTAAAGCGCATGGTGTTATTCAGCCCATTACCGTTCGCAAGATAAAAAAAGACAAATACCAAATCATTGTAGGAGAACGACGGGTGCGAGCAGCTAAAATGGCTGATAAAGAAAGTATTCCGGCCTACGTCCGCTCAGCAAACGACCAAGAGCTGCTAGAAATTGCTCTAATAGAAAATATACAGCGAGAAGACCTGAATGCCATAGAAATAGCGGTCAATTATCAACGGCTTATCGATGAATGCGATCTCACTCAAAAAGAATTGGCACAACAGGTAGGTAAAAACCGGAGTACAATTGCCAATTACTTACGGCTTTTAAAACTACCGCCCGACATTCAAGCTGC
>CAZIGO010000206.1:0-1025 GCA_964538595.1 uncultured Chitinophagales bacterium
AATCGCCTGGGCAGGTTTTCATCAAACCTATGTATTATTTGATCGGGATCAACGGCATTCGGGCGAAACAAAATATTCGATTTGGAGTATGGTTCGATTAGCAATGGATGCCATTACCTCCTTCTCCGATTTTCCTTTACGTTTTGCTACGTTTACCGGATTTTTCTTTTCTATTATTGCTTTTTTGATGATGGCTTGGGCATTGTATGCTAAGTTTCTTACTTCTCATGTAGTAAAAGGATGGACTTCTCTCATGATTAGTGTATTATTTATCGGTGGTATACAGTTGATTGTGTTAGGCATTATGGGAGAGTATATGAGCCGTATTAGCAGTAATGTGCGTCAACGCCCTATTTATGTTATTCATCACACCAACTTACCGGGGATAGATGATGATCAGAAAGTAAAAAGTTAGTTGATCTTATACCCCAACTGTTCAACCTGTTTTATATCCTTCTTATCAAAGATACTTAGATCGTGGTTTTTGTAACGTCCCACAGAAGAAGGGAGTTGAGGGAGGGATGCCAATTCCTTTACATCAACAGTATCTGGTGAAATTTCCAGGAAACGGAGTAATTTTTTGATATTTTTTTCTGGCTCGCGACAGAGATCTTCAAAATGGAGCAGCATAAAATTATTATGCCCTAAATACTTTTTGCCCCTCTCTAATGCCTTGTTATTGGCTTTATTCCAATATTTTAAAGAATAACGGGGGAGGGAAGGATCATTGATATTGGGGACAGGGATATTAAACAGTAGTTTTCCCCAGTTGATTACTTGATTTTGGTTGTTACTGAAGGCCATATCCAGCCCATGTCGAATCATGTGAATATATTTTATGTTTGAAAAGTGTTGACTTAGATGGTGTAAGAAGAGATGAGTATTCGGTTCTTTCCATCCCCACCCTTTGAAATGATTAGGATATAATGCATAAGCTGATTTCTTAAAGGCTTTTGTGGATAGGGAAGTTTTGTAGCCAAAAGAAATTTTATGGTTATAGTTATGGGTAAGTCGCTCCCATATTG
>CAZIGO010000206.1:1035-4400 GCA_964538595.1 uncultured Chitinophagales bacterium
GCTCGTTATGGATCATAATTTTTTCAAAAAGGTTAAGCGCGTACTGAATTTGAGTGGGCGTAGCTTTCCTATACCAGTTGGGACGCTTTATTAGCAAACCGAACCAAAGATTATCAAAGGCATTATTGGTAGGTCCTAAATAAAACCCTATCCGATCTAAAAGAGTGGCTAAAATACGAGTACCACTCCCCCCTACACCTCCTGCCGCTATTGGTGTTTGATGTTTATTATCCATTCTATATCAACCCCGCTCCATGATAAGCGTTCTATTAGATGTAACGAAACAAAAGTGGCGGGGTTAAAATTTTATGATGAAGAGGCGGATTTTTGATATGACTTCTGTTCTTTTGCTGCTTCTTCCTCTTCAGAAGAGGAGACCGGATGCATCTTTCCTTGTCTTTTCAAGTGGTGTTGATGAGAACGGATCGCTCCCCATAACGTGTCGTTTTCATAATAAGGTAACCCGAACTCTTCCGCTGTATTTTTAACAATTTCTGAAATAGGATAATAATGTACATGGCAAATACCAGGGAATAAGTGATGTTCTATTTGAAAATTTAACCCCCCTAAAAAGAAGTTGACTACCGGATTTTTACGGGCAAAGTCTGCTGTTGTATATAATTGATGTGTTACCCATGAGCGCTCTATATTTCCTTCTTCATCAGGTGTGGGAAAGTCAGGACCTTCTACTAAATGAGCCAACATAAATACAACCGCTAAAGTAGTACCGGTAAAGATATGCATAACTAAAAATCCTAAAAGTACTTGCCACCAAGCTACGGGAAGGTAAATGATAGGTAATACTAAGAAAAGAACATAGTATATAGCTTTAAATGCGAATAAGTTGATATAAGCCGAAGTGGGATGATCTGTATTGTCATAATTACCGATTTCATCAGAAAAAAACTTCGCATAATCTTTAACAAAAACCCAGAAAAAAGAGGCAAAACTGTAGATAACCCACGCATAATAATGCTGGAATCGATGAAACCAACGATGTTCTTGTTTGGGAGAAGTTCGTACTATTACCGGCACAGATTCTATATCTTCATCATGGCCGGGTATGTTGGTATAGGTGTGATGAATGATATTATGCATGATGTTCCACATATAATCATTGGCTCCGATGAGGTTAAAAGTTTTACCCATGATAGTGTTTATAGTGGGATTTTTAGAATAAGCACCGTGAATAGCATCATGGGAAACGTTTAGTCCCACAAAGGCCATGAATAATCCTAATACAATAGCTAATCCGAGTAAAATATAGGGGTTACTCGGCCCAAACATGATTAATAAATAAGTGCCTGCCATCCCCCCTAGAAAGAAGATGGATTTGGCGACCATTCGCCAATCTGCATTTTTGGATATATTGTTTTCTTTAAAATAACTATCTACTCTTTTACGAAGAGTAGTAAAAAACTCCATTTGTTGCCGATTATCAAACTTTACATTGTTACCCATAACTGACGAATTTTTAATTCTTTATTAATTAGTATCCCTTTATAGAAGTCTATTGATGAAAAGAAAACCCTTACCTCACTCCCCAAATATACGAATAATTAAACCTTCATACCAACTCTAATATATGGAAAAAATGTTATTTGATTAAGGCATAGGGGAGGGGTTCGCATAATTGACGAGGTCGATGTAAACCTTTCGCCATCCTTGCCAGCCATGAATTTCACTTAACGAGGAGTTGTGCCAAAGAGAAATAAAAGTACCATTGACTTGTTTAACTTCATCTATTAACTTGTGAATGCGCTGGCTAGCTTGTTCCGGGGTGAGTTTTAAATATTGGCGTAAGGTAGCATCCATTAGAGTAAAGGGGTATATCCTTAAAGAAGTTGAGGTTTCAAAATCCAGGTCATAAAAGTAAAAGGGGGTACAAGTACCAGCCCGAAACCCCGGTTCAGCTGCATAGCCCATGGTATAATCGGCTTGAATTTCAGCTTCCAATAAGTGTTGATAGGTGGTGGGTAAATTCAACTTCAGAAAGTGTTGTCGACTTTTGGTAATATCTCGTTTGACCACTTCATGGAGCCGTTTAATCTCTGTTTTGAGTTGATCGACATTGTTATTAGAAGCATAGGAGGGGTGGATACCCACTTCAGCATAATCACCGACGGATTTTATTAACGACTGAAAAGCTTTTGTGCTGATAGAAATATTGCGGTCATATTCTCCGTAATCTCCGACTAAAAAAAAGTAAACGGGAGAAAGGTTGTATTTTTTATGAAGCTGATACAACCAGTTAAAGGTAAGGTAAGGATCAGGGGCAAGCCCAAGAACGCATTTGGTGCGCCCTTTGAGAGTGGCCCAATCTCCTTTTATTAAAGATTGGAGAAACCCTCCCGCTGTTCGGAGAACTCCTTTATGTTTGTAAGCAAAAGCGGCATCAATATCATAGGAGGGTAAAAATTGGTATTTTCTTTTTACAAACGGATAACTGGGGTATTTTTCTTTAATTTTACGTTTGATAGCCTGTACCCAATGATCGACGACCGGTTGATGGAGGAAGTTATTTTGATAAGCTATACTGGAATTGGCCGGGTAACGGCCGAATTGATCAGCCCGGAAAGGAAGATATTCCTCATAACGGGTGATTAGGTAAAAAGCGGCGGCAAAGGGATCAAAAGGAAGTGCTGATGCATCTGAAGTGGCAAAAAAACCGATAGTATTTTGAAAGGCGAAAGTAGTGATTTTTTGTTCTTGAATTCCTCTTTCAAATAACAGCGGTGTGGCATAAAAAAACAACTCTTCCCCTAAGGGTTGATTACCATAACTTAATTTGGGTTGGTCGGAAGCAAGGAAAGCTTCTTTGTCAGTGGTTATTTGATAACGGGTCTTTAGGGCTTCTCGGAAGAAGAAATCAAATATATAATTAAGTCGATTGGTTTTTTGGTTGACATAAATAAGCAACATACAATTAACTACTCAAAACATTAATTATAAAAATAGCTGCCTTTTAAATACTTGGTGCGTAACAGAGGGCATATTTTGTAACGTTCGTCTCGAGTATGTTCATGAATAGAACGAAGCGTCTCATATACGTTCGGTATGCCAATTCTATCTGCCCATTCGAAAGGCCCATAAGGGTAATTAGTGCCCAATTTCATAGCCGTGTCAATATCGTTAATATTTGCAGTACCTTCTTGTAGGGTATAACAGGCCTCATTAATGATCATAAATAATATACGGGGCATTACCATGCCCACCCGATCATCCACTAATTCATAATCAAGTTCCAGCGAATCAGCCACTTCATCTAACAGGGATTTATCCTCGGGATGCAACAAACTTACTTCTTGTTTGGGACGGTTGATAAAAGTGGGGAGAGCATTAATACCGATAAGGTCGCATAACAC
>CAZIGO010000207.1:0-4386 GCA_964538595.1 uncultured Chitinophagales bacterium
CACTTTATATCAAAAAAGAGAAACACAAGGTGGGTGGATATTAAGGTGGGCGGAAATGAAGCAATCAGGCAACGAAAAAACAGCCCGACAGCCCGATTATAGAATCTTCTGAAAATATGGGCTGTGCTCAATATAATAAATAAATAAAAATAAGTAAAATTGAAGTAAACCAATCTAAACTTTTTGAACCTTTTTAATAGTAAAGGAAGAGGAGGTTGTTGGTAATATGTATCAAGTGAGACAAAACCAACTATATGTCAGCCGATCCTCCTCTTCCTCAATTACTTACCAGCGATATCTATGATGCCGTATCATCCAGTTTAACTATTGTCCGTTCAAATTGTTCATCGGCAATTTCCTGCCTGTGTTGTTGCACCTCTTCCTGATACTGGCTTTTATGCTGCGGAATAAAATCATCTTCAGCAGAGATAACTCCTAATGCGATTAAAAGACTGACTACGTACTCCATTATACTTTGGTTTTAATGCAACTGTGAAGTACGTAGCTTGAGACATATTATATATTGATAATTTGAGGCCGGATTTGAACCTTTTATTCCAAGAAATTTTTTTAAATTGTTGCACAAAGGGGGATAAGCCATGAAAGAGTTGAACCAAATAATAAAATCGCTAAACAGTCGGGAGGTATATTATATCAAAAGTTACCTTCAAGGCAGTCAACGGGGAAATCAAGCCAATAAAAAGCTTCAACTCTTTCGTCTCTTGCGTAAAGAGGAAGATCTTACTAATAAAAAGGCGGCCCAAATAATTTATGACAGTGCGCCGGATTCGAAGCTTTCCCACCTGAAATCCATGTTAAAAAGTAATATTCTGGGGTTGATCTTTTTACAGGAGGGGGACCAGATTTTTAATAAAACACTGGCTCAAAAACAGTTTGATGTTTTAAAACAATTTCTGTTAGGCAAATTATTATTATCACGGGGACAATATGAAGTGGGGTTACACCAATTAGCAGAAGCTTCCGAAGCAGCTGAAGAGTTTGAACTTGCCTCGGAACAACTTTTAATCGATGATACTCGCCGTACTCATAAAGGCAGTAAAGAAGGTATTGAGGCCTATGATGCATTTGAAACCCGTATACATGAATCTTTAACCCTTGCCCGGGCTATTATATATGCCCGTGAATATATTCACAAAGTAACCCTCCCTACATTATACAAAGGCAATAAGGAGCCCAAACAGAAAAAAAACATTGCTCATTATGTAAGCCAACTAAAACAATTATACGACAAAACACAATCGAGCCGGGTCGGTTACTGGTACCATAATATCTCTCTCTACGCTCAAATACTGGAGGAAGCATTTGAGGGGGCCCTTTCCTCTGCTCATCAAATACTGGATTTAGTAGAAAATAATGAAGCCATTTACTCCCAAACCCGCAAAGCAGAAGCATTACTTCATATAGCTACCAACCACCTTCAACTTCATCAACCGCAATATGCCCGTTCCCCTTCTAAAGAAGCTTTTGAAATTTTGAAGAGTAACATGCTCAATGAAGTGACGGCAGCCCGCTTTTTGTTTTACAGCTTATTCTACGCCGGGCAATACAAGCAGGCCTATAACCTGGCTTATGATATGTTAGCCCATCCCCAAGTAAAAGATCATAAATTACTACAGGCCAAGTGGAAATACTTCCTGGCCAACCTCCACTATTTGCACCAACAATATGATGAAGCCAATACCCTGTTATTTGAGCATTCTGAGTTATTAAAAGATTCCTCAGGTTGGTCGCTCGGCTATAAACTATTAAAGCTGTATATTGACTTCGAAAAAGAGGATAGTTACCTGCTATTTGAAGAAATTGAAAACCTGGAGCGATTTGTATACCGATATCAATTTCATCCCATTGCCCGCACTCAACTCATTTGTTACCTGTTTAAAAAACTCTCTCATCATCAATTCCATCCTTTCAAACTATACCAAACACAACTTGATAAAATACAATTATTGAAAAGTAATCAATCGCCCTACCGATGGAATCCTACGGAATACGAGCTTATCCCTTTTCACCGATGGATACAGATAAAGGGAGAACAGCAAAGTCTTAAGAAAATCCCCGACCTTACTTGCGAATTAAGCCGTTCTCCTCGCTTCTCCGACCAATAATATATCTCTAATGAGCTGAATATTAGTTATCTCCCCCTGTTTCGGTCTATTGCCGTGTCCCTTTAATACAGCGAAACGACGTTACTTATCGATGCATGATCACTGCATTATAGGAACGCTCAACTCCTTGTACGCGAACCTGGATCACTAACGGTCCCTCGGGCAAGTCCGCTATTGACAGGGGTAGTTGATACTCCCCGCCGTTCAAATTATAAGTTTGATAATAAAGTTGCTGACTTCCCGTCATATCAAACACGGTTACTCGCACCGACCGTTGCTCTGTAGCCGGGAGTTTTCCTTCAATATACAAGCGGTCCTCAGCAGGATTCGGGTACACGCTTTGAACGACCGCTTTTTCTAATGTAAGTGAGCGCTTCCTACCGGAAACCGTATCTTCACGTTCTTTATGAACGACGGAAACGCCATTGGAATCGGCTTGTACCACAACAGAATCATAGGTTGTACCTTCCGATATCTCAAAATCATTGAGTCCGGAAGTATCGACAGGGACGCCCACAATATCGGGGTTAATATAATAGTTGCCTTCGGGAAGGCCGCTAAATTCAAAGACACCATTTGTATCAGTTACTGTTGTTTGATAGATGCTATCCTGACCCGTCTCTACAACAGCACAATTCACATTAGCAAGGGGGTCGCCTTGTGTTTTGAGCATTCGCTTATTGGTGGAACTACCCTCCAATAATTGTCCTTTAATTGTACCTGAACCCGTAGTGTCATCCGTAGATTTTTGCAGTTGTATATCGTAATAAGAGAAAGAAGGCGTATCCACTGTAAGCACCTCCGCTTTACTCCACGTCAAATCATTATAATAATACGTCGCTTCATGATCATCATAAGGATCGGCCACCGGCTCTGCCAATAAGATATAACGATCGCACTGCAGCCCAAAACTATAATACCTTACTGAATCATTGGACAATATTGTATCGGTATCATAAAATTCCGCGTAGCTCTTACTACTGTCCGTTCGATAACTATAGACAACGGTCGTATCGCTGACCGTATCGCCGGATGAAGTCATTACATACCCTTTTCGTTGATAATACGGCGGGTCCACGAAAATATTTTTACAGGTAGTATCACAAGCACTGCCAGCACTATTATATACAGTTAAACAAACTCGGTAAGAATCAGGTAAATGATATTTGTGATTAACTATCGAATCGGTTGCACTGTTGCCATCCCCAAATTCCCAATGATAACTACTGACTGAAGGAGAAGATGTACTGCTAAACTTTACATGTTGACAGTTGATCGAATAATTAAAGCTGGCCGTGAGCATACAACTATTGTCATCATTTACATATACTGTCACGGATGCGGTATCTTTACAACCATTCGCATCAGTAACTACCACCTGGTAAGTAGTGGTACTATCCGGCGCTACATATTGACTGGCCGAGGTATCCCCATTGGACCACTCATAAGAATAGGGGGCAGTACCTCCTACCGGTGATCCACTTATGAGGACAGTATCCCCTGCTTGAATAGTAGTATCGGCAGAGGTAGTGACATTCATACCACAATTGTTACATTGCAAGGAAACTTGTTTACAAGTGGAATCACATAGGGTGTTAAGAGAATCGTATACTTTTAAGCATACTTGATAGGTATCCTCTGCAGCATAAGTATGGGAGGTGTTAGCGGTTGTATCATAATTGCCGTCACCAAACTCCCAATAATAACTTTTCTCTGTATCCACTGCATTATTAGAAAAGTCAATTGTTTTACAAGAATCATAATAAGTAAAGTCGGCCTTACAAATATCTCCGACAGCCACATCTTTGACAATGGTATCAGCACAATGATCATCCGACGCTATTAATGTGACACCATAAACACCGGCCGAATCATAAGTAAAACTGGGGTTTTGTTGGATGGAGGTTGCACTATCATTGAAATCCCACTCATAAAATTGGGCCCCAATAGACTGATCTGTAAAATCTACTGTCAAGGCCGAGTCGACATAAGTAAAACGGGCTGATACACCACACACGTCTACCACTTGAGATACCGTGTCACAAGCATTACCCAAGCTATCTTCGATTATTAGCTTCACTATAAAGCTTCCACTTGAATCATAGGTATGGGTGGGATTTTGTACTGTATCGGTTTTCCCATTACCGAAATACCACCGCCATCCATAAGCATTGGATGACTTATCTGTAAACTGAACGGTTAATAAAGAATCGCTGTACGTGAAATCAGCACTACAGGTCGTACTCGTTGTACTACTATC
>CAZIGO010000208.1:0-4330 GCA_964538595.1 uncultured Chitinophagales bacterium
GGCTACCCGGCATTTGGATTAACAGCGGAAGATGAGCATACGGATTTCCAGCTCGCATATTCCGGAAACCTGAGCCGAGGAACGCAAATACTAAAGGTGTTATTCGGAACAATTTATTGTGTATTACCCCATACTTTCGTCTGGATATTCCGTTTGATATGGACCAATATTCTAATGTTTTTAGCATGGTGGGCAGTACTATTTACCGGTAAATATCCGGAAAGTTGGCACCGCACTAATGTGGGCACATTCCGTTGGATAATACGAGTAATTCTTTATATGGGTTTTTTGACAGATCAGTACCCCCCTTTTAGCGGTAAGCCAGATGCCGAATTAAATCGTTAACAGGGCGATGAACACTTCCACTACTTACGTTCCCCTGCCCCAACCGTATGAATTGAGTGAGCGGGAGAAAGAAGATGCGATGGGGGCCTATTTTATGATGTTTGCTTCTTTAGCGGCCGGTCTACCGTTCCCGGTTTTAAACCTTATTGCTGCTATTATCTACTACTACATTAACAAAAAAGAGAGTCGATTTGTACAATTTCATGCATTTCAATCCCTGATCTCCCAAATCGCTCCCTCTCTTTTAAACGCTATTGCCATTATATGGAGCGTAGTAAATTTGTTAAGCGCATCCTCTTTCTGGACCCCTCTCTACAGTGGTTTTCTCGTGGTAACTATTTTGACTAATCTTATCTACTTTATTATTAGTATTATAGCGGCAACCAAGGCCCGTAAAGGAAAAATGTATTATTTCATTTCCTTTGGGAGATTAGCGTATTGGCATACCTTCAGAAAAAAAGAAAAATCCGGATCCGAAAAAGCCGTTAATCAACCGCCGGGATAGCAGGTTATCTTATAGCATGCGCAAAAAGATCCTCATTGAATTCGTTGTCCTACTGTTTACCTTCCTCACTTTATGGGGAATATTTACCTATTTTCCCCTTTTCGATAAAGGAACAACCGTCGAACTCTCCGTTGGACAAGAAAGACAACTTGGGCAATTATTAGTTACACATTACCTGAATCAACAGCAGCTAATTCGTTCTCCTCCGTTAGATTCAACGCTATCTTCGATCCATCAACGTCTAACAAATAATATAGGGTCGACCGACTACAATTACGATATCTATGTAGTACGACGCAAAAGTATCAACGCTTTCGCCTTACCCGGGGAAAAATTATCATATTTTCGGGATTAATCGAGTTTACTGAGAGCCCCAGCGAGTTAGCAAGCATTATCGCTCATGAAATGGGCCATATTGAACAGCACCATATTGTAGAACGATTAGCACAACAAATGGGGACCCAACTATTATTTCCTGCTTTCGGGAACAGTGACCACGATTTAATAGCAAAACTATTCAAGAAAGCTACAATAAATACATTCAGCCGAGCTCAAGAACGGGAAGCCGACCAATTTGCATTCAAGATTTTGACACGATCTCACATTAGTCCCGACGTGGTGAGTGTCTTTTTTAAACGCCTGCAACAACAATACGGTTCACCTAACGAAAGCATTTTCCCTACTCAATACTCATCCCTCTCATAATGACCGAGTCAGAGCGGCAAACCAATATAAACTCTCGGACACCTTTGAACATCATCCCTTCCCTATCTAATTGGAGAAAGGCCAGAAGGAATACAAAAGAGACAATCCATACCTACCTCCCTCGATAGCAAAATCCACTCCACAAACTACTTCTGTTACCGATAGAAAATGAAAGTCTCCCACTGATAATGCAATAACTTTTTAAACAGGGGTACCTTTTCTATTTAACATGCATAATAAGTTGCCGGTAAATAGTATGCTGTTCCCCGGACCAGATTACCAACCAATAAGGACCCGCCGGTTTGTTTGTCATTGATAAACGAAGCGTCGATTGTTCCGGAGAAATAATATGCTTTCGGTTATATAAAGGAGCGCCTCCGCTGAGTGACTTCAAATGCACTTGCACCGTGGCAGGGCGGTCTGGTGAACGAAGGACCGGCATTGTAAACTCATGAGAAGTGGGATTGGGATACGCTTTACCAAAAGCCCAAGAAGTTTGACCAGCCGGAGTTATCATACCAGTGGTCGTATCAATTACTTTTCTCTTATTGACTACCTGTACGCTCTCAGAATCAATTTCAACCACTACCGAGTCGTACTTCGTAATGGTGGAGTCGATCACAAAATCATTGAGCCCCGTCGTATCCACCGGTTCACCTGCTACATCGGCCACTATATTATATTGACCCGCCGGTACCTTACGAAACGTAAAATCTCCTTTGTTATTGGTCTTAGTAGTTTGATAGATACTGTCCCGGCCGGTTTCCACTACCGCACAGTTTATATTAGCGAGGGGGTCGCCTTGAGTACGTTTATTACTCTGATAACCCACTCCTTCTAATACTTTGCCTATGATGCTTCCTGTCCCGGAGCTATCCTCTTGCTGTTTTTCAAAAGTAATGTCCATGCCGGTGGTATCTGAGGAAAGGATCAGGGGGCGGGCCTGCTCCCATTGCACCGCCGGCCCGTAATAGGTCGATAAATATTG
Source organism: uncultured Chitinophagales bacterium (assembly GCA_964538595.1). Lineage (GTDB taxonomy): Bacteria > Bacteroidota > Bacteroidia > Chitinophagales > CAZIGO01 > CAZIGO01. Next base: position 2,544 of record CAZIGO010000208.1, read on the forward strand.
GGCATAGTCCGTATGAACCGGCACCGCTAACAAGAGATAGCGCTGGCAGGCTACTGACAATTGATAGCGTGCCCGGCTCACCAATGTATCCCTCCCTTTGATCGTTGCCGTTTCTGCGGTACTGTCAAACTGCAACGCATAAACGATGGTAGAATCGCTGATGGTATCCCCTCCCGGTTTATAAATCATGCCCCGGATCGTGTACACTCGTCGGCTTAATTGGATCCTCAATACACTATCGCATCCCACATAATTAGAGATAGTATCCGTATAAGTACCGGCTGTTTTATAGGTTTCGTCACCGCTGGGAACGGTATAGGTATTACAAAACAAGGGAGTTAAGGTATCAGTCGAAGAAGAGTGCACGGTAAGCTGAATTCTCATCAGGCTGTCACAGCCCACTGAATTAGGGATTGTATCGTTATAGGTTCCGGAAGTAGTATAAGTTTCATCGCCACTGGGCACCGTATAACTATTACAAGCGGTACGAGTAAAGGTGTCTCGGGAGGGCGAATAGGTCGTCAGCTCTATTCGGTAAACCGCCGCACATCGGTTATCGACAATGGTATCGTGATAGATGCCCGTGTTATATAACGTATCAGCACTGGGCGTTACGTAAAAATCACAAGTAGTGGGCGTTAGAGTATCCCGGTTCACACAAGACATCATCGTACAAAGCGAATCGACCTGCACCGGCGTATGCCGTTCAGTAGTTGAGTTATCGCCCAACTGTCCATCCAAGTTGCTCCCCCAACTCCACAACGAATTATCAATATGGTACGCCACCGTATGGCCGTAGCCGGCCGCCATATCGACCACATTATTCAGTCCATTTACCTGCACCGGTGTATCCTGGGCCGTCGTCGTTCCATTACCTAATTGGCCATCAGAATTTCTGCCCCAACTCCATAGGGTATCCCCACTGCTCGTTAAGGCTAACGAATGACGATACCCCCCCGCTATTTTAATGGCGTTTGTAATATCCACCACCTGCACCGGCACACTCGAATTAGTAGTAGTATTATTGCCTAATTGCCCTTCTATGTTATACCCCCAACTCCACACGGTGCCGTCCTGACGTAATGCCAAAGAGTGATAACGGCCTGCCGCCACAGCAACGACACTATCGATGTTGTTCACTTTAACAGGAGTAGAGTGATTATTTGTCGATCCGTCTCCCAACTGCCCATAATTGTTCTCCCCCCATGCCCAAACCGTCCCATTACTTTTTAAGGCCAGCGAGTGACTTCCGCCCGCGGCCACATCAACAATACTATCGAGAGCGGTCACATTTACCGGCACGGAGGTGTCACCACTACTCCCGATCCCCAATTGGCCTTTTAAATTTGTCCCCCACGTCCACACTGTACTATCGGCACTCAATGCCATACTATGTTTCCATCCTGCAGCGATATCAATTACCTGGAATAAACGAACCACCGTTACCGGTGTAGCACGATTGGTGGTAGTACTATCGCCCAACTGGCCGACCGTATTCTCCCCCCAGCTCATCATCGTACCGTCTCCCAACAAGGCGAGAGAATGTTCTTTCCCCCCGGCTAACTGAACAGCTGAACTCAGGTTGGCCACCATACCGGGCACCGAGTCATCCTGCGTGGTTCCATCTCCCAATTGCATACTGCTATTTCGCCCCCACGCCTGGGCGGAACTGTCCTGGCAAACCGATAACGAATGATGATTGCCGACTGCCATCGGGGCTGACTGCCCGCTCCCCACTAAACTTACCATTACCATTCCGTGTATTAACAAGAGCTTGATCCACCATT
>CAZIGO010000209.1:0-4319 GCA_964538595.1 uncultured Chitinophagales bacterium
AAAAAACTTACAATACGATATACGGGATTCAACGTATGTAAAAGACCAGCCGCCTTTATCAGTTATCAGTCAGCGCCCCAAACCTCATTCACAAGTAAAGCGCAACCGGACGATTTACTTAACCGTCAACGCTACCTCTCCCCCCAAAGTAAAGATGCCTGACCTGATCGACATGTCATTGAGGGCCGCATTGAGCCATCTTGAACTATTAGGTTTGAAAGCGGGAAAAATTCTTCACCGTCCTTCTCAATTTAAAAATGTGATATTGGAGGCACGAGCCAACGGAAAAAAAATCAAAGCCGGTTCTCTACTCCCCAAAGGCACTAAAGTAACGTTGGTAGTAGGTAGCGGATTAAGCCAACAAAAAGTGACCGTTCCCGATGTGAAAGGGTTGAGTTTGCAAGAAAGTCGTTTCGTATTAAAAGGGGCCTCTTTAAACATTGGTGACATAACGTATAAAACAGACGATACTACTAATGCCGTGGTATATAAACAAGTTCCCCCTGCTAAAGACAATAACAAAATACCTTTGGGATACGCCGTTAATCTTTATTTGGGTCCTAAATCCAAGGTTAACAAGGATAATCAATGATTTATGGTAAAAAAGTGTTTCTTTACCCTGTCTCCATTATTTATTATTATCCTCACCCTTTTGAGCACGAAGGGGCAAGAACAGTTATTCCCTTTGACCACCAATCCTGCTCTACCTAACGCTTCTCCTACTATCTCCGATAATACCCCGTCTAAACAATCTCAAAAAGATACTATCACCCTCCCTTTTATCGATGATTTTTCCTACAACCAAGTATACCCGGCCAATCAATATTGGGAAGAGAACCTGGCATATGTTAACCGGCATATGGCTGTTGATCCCCCGACAATAGGCGTAGTTACTTTAGATGGTTTAAATGAATACGGACTGGCCTACAATACAGGAGGTTTAACCTATGGGCCGGCTGACACATTAACAAGCCGCCCTATCAATTTAAGCGGTTATGCGGTCAATGATTCCATTTATTTAAGTTTTTTTTATCAACCGCAAGGTTACGGCGATTTCCCGGATGATAAAGACTCCCTCGTACTTGAATTCAAACCCGGCAATGATACCTCCTGGCACCACATATGGTCCATACCGGGCGACACATTCCAGCGCTTTCAACAAAAAATCGTTCCCTTGGATGACCCGTCCTATTTTTACAACGCTTTCCAATTTCGTTTTCGCAATTACGCTTCCATATCAGGGAAAAACGATCATTGGAACATCGATTATATCCGGTTAGATCTCAACCGGGGGCTACATGATACGGTGCTCAACGATGTAGCTATTGCAGAACTGCCCACCTCACTCTTGGCCCATTATACTGCAATGCCTTGGCAACAATTCAAGGGATACCAAAAAGAGGAAATTGCAACAGAGCATCAGTATGCCATTAAAAATAACTTTACATCAACAAAAAGTTTTAACTATGGATTTCACATGACCAATGCTTCCACCGGCCAGCCATTAGATTCCTCCACAGCCGGGTTAACCGACAATATACAACCTCTATCCTATAAATCTCTTAACTTTTCTTCAGATACTTTTCCGCCTTACACCACAGACTCAGTATTACTTAAAGTAACTTATCAAGCTCAAGCAACGGGCGATGCTTTGCCCCAAAATGACACCATCAGCACTTTTCAACCATTTTACAATTACTTTGCTTATGATGATGGTTCAGCTGAAAAATCTTATGGCACTTTTTCCACCGGATCAAAAATAGCCGTGCGTTTCACTCCTAATAAGCCGGACACCTTACAGGGAGTATATATGCATTTTGTTCAAATGAACAAGGATGTTAGTGATAAACTTTTCACTTTAAAAATATGGAGTAGTATTACGATCGGGGAAAACAAGTCCGAACTTATTTATGAAAAAGATTTTCGAAAGCCCGAGTACACTAAAAAGCTCAATGGTTTCTATTACTATTCTATTGACAGTCCATTTGTGGTATCTGACAGATTCTATGTAGGGTGGCAACAATCCCAGGAAGATATTTTACGATTGGGATTTGATAAAAATACTGATTTTAGCCAACACAATTTCTTTAATGCATCAGGTAGCTGGGAAAACTCTAAATTTAAAGGATCGTTAATGCTCCGCCCAGTTTTAGGCAAAAGAGTTCCCGCTTCACGTCCTTCTCAACCTTCCTCTTCTCCCTCCCTGCATATATACCCTAACCCTGTCCAGCACACTCTTCACATCAATACTTCTCGATCTTTGCAAAAAGGCAAGTTTGTCCTCTATAATAATCATGGCCAATCCCTGATCACTACCCCTGCTACTTCTACAACTATTGATGTTACCGAGCTTATATTTCCTCCAACTTCATCATGATCAATGGCATTCCACTCCTGTTAAAAAAATTATTATCCAATAGTCCTTTATGAGCGCCTCACCACGAATAATCCTGTATGATGGGTATTGTCACCTATGTCACAGCACGATGCAATTTATTATTAAACGGGATCCTCACTATCAGTTTCAGTTTGCCCCCCTGCAATCCGAAGCCGGCAAACATCTACAGCAAAAACACGAAATTCCCACCCCCAACACTCCCTCTAAAACCCCTTCCCCCTCCACCATTATACTTATAGAAAACGATCGATATTATACCAAATCTACAGCCGTATTGCGCATTCTGAAACGCTTAGGGGGCGGATGGCAACTGATGTATGGATTCATTATTGTACCCCCTCCGCTGCGGGATATATGCTATAATTTAATTGCGCACTATCGTTATCAATGGTTTGGCAAATACGACACTTGTCGGCTCCCTGCTTCCGGCAACAAACACCGATTTATAGAAAAAGCGGACGAGATCGCAAATTAATTTTATATTTGCCCTTCCGCACTAACAAACAATTAATAACTTCATCATGGGAATTATCAAACGTGTTGGTTACTTACTGCGGACCGGTAAAATTCTGGAGGAACTCAAATCGCACTGGAAACATAAGCGACACCCCACCCCTCCTAAAATTCTTCCCCCAACAACTATCTCCACTCTTATAGGGTCATCGCCTGCCGTTACACTAAAAGCCCCAGAGCATCAAGACGGTAATGTATCTCAACGAGAACTGGAAGCCATTAATCAACTCGTTACGTATTTTAAACCTCAAACACTCTTCGAGATCGGTACTTTCGACGGCCGAACCACACTTAATTTAGCAGCCCACGCTCCCCCTCAAGCTCACGTATATACGTTAGACCTTCCCGCTGATCAACAAGATAAAACCGCCTATCGTATCAAAAGCGGAGATAAAAAATTTATAAATAAACCCGCTTCAGGCGAACGGTATACAAACACAAAATTTGCGCATAAGATCACTCAACTATACGGCGACTCTGCTCAATATGATTTTTCCCCGTTTACCGACCAAGTCAACTTTATATTTATCGATGGATCGCATGCTTATGACTATGTGGCAAATGATACAGAACAAGCCTTACGTATGGCCGATCCCCAGCAAAGTGTGATTATCTGGCACGATTATGGTTGGCATGAAGTGATCAAAGCCCTCAACGAATACTTTAAGCAGGATCCTCGCTTTCAAGATCTTAAAAACATAAAAGGTACTTCCTTAGCCGTCCTTATCCAGTAATCGGCCCTATTAACCCTAATACTATTTTTTAAGGAACTTAAAGGTTTTTTGCCGGGCTCCATGTCGTATTTTCATTAAATACATATCAGCGGGCAACCCTGAAAGCGCAATTTTTTCTCGTTGATAACCCGATTGAGGAGCGGGTATTGACAATTGTCGTACTTGCTGACCTTTGATATTATAGATCTTAACTTGCAAAGGAGTGGCTCCCTGAGATTTATATTGCAAGAATACTTCATCACGAGCGGGATTCGGATATAAATTTGCTTTAAAGGAGGAAGATGAAGGAGCGGTTACAGCAGAAGGACGATTTCCTTTAGCATACCAATTGGGCCACTGAGCATTGGATACAAAGCCTTGAGCAGAACCCGAAGCCGATATTTTATCAGCATTAAGCTCCATCGTGGCAATGATAGTATCTCCACTACCACTCCTTGCAGTAAAAGCCATCTTATCATCTAACCGCGAATATGTCGGGTAACCTAATAGCGTATTATTAAACAAGATATTTGATTTGCCCGTTTCAATATTAGCTCCTAATAAAGCAAAGGTGGCGCTATTGACATCCACATAATCAAATGCCACAATATAAGGAGAGTTATTGGAAAAAGTAGGGTTCCCGATACTCACGCCTTCCGGTAAACTAGAGTATAATTTAGTTATACGTCCACTGC
>CAZIGO010000210.1:0-4312 GCA_964538595.1 uncultured Chitinophagales bacterium
TAGGGTTCCCGATACTCACGCCTTCCGGTAAACTTGAGTATAATTTAGTAATACGTCCACTGCCCCAAGTACTACTATCCTTTTCCCAAACTTTAATGAATCCTACATCCCAATACGTATAATCCTGCCCTCCACTGGCATTAGGTATTTTGTTATAGGCATCATATACTAAGTATTCGCCATCTCTATGCCATTCGATGGCATCGGCAAAGAGCGGTCCTCCCGTCGATATTCCCTGGGAATACGTGGGGTTATACAGATAAAAACGCCCCCACTTCCCGGTTTTAAAATCATACACATAAATGGAAGTATCCTGGTAACGCGAAACAGCTGCTAACCTTGTGCCGTCATCAGATATGGCTACACTCGACCAATAATTGTCATCGGTCAGTTTTGTTTCAGTGGGACTGTTGGGATCTAACAATATTCGTCTTATGTTATAGTTACTCCCCACAAAATAGGCGGTATCACCTCCCGGTTGTACGGTAGCTTTGCTCACCGCGGAAGTAGTTGTGATAGCATTAAAACTAGTACCCGATGTATCCACGATATATAATCCATTCGGATCGGCCGGTAAGCCATGCACTAACACTTTGCTTGGACCCTTAAAGGGCGGATAGTCAGTTTGATAATTGCCCCCGCTGTCACTGACAATACCCACACTATCAAATGCCGCCTTCACAGCATCCACTTCCGTTTGTGAATAGAGATCTTTAGTGGACTGAACTACGGCATTTCTTAAATCGACAAATTTAGAAGACTTCGTCAGATATTTTGTCAAGGCGCGGTAATAGACTTCCTCTGCCTTTGATTTGGTAACATCCTTCGCAAAAAGATAATACGCATAATTGGGAATACCGCTGTTAATATGCACGCCTCCGTTATCTTTATCACCGGTATATTTTTCAGAAACATGCATCGGTTGCCACCCGGGATCACTTAAATCACTTCCTCCATTGTGGGGGTTAGACATATCACGGAGCGCCCCGGTGGAATAGCAAGAAGTTTTAGCCACATCTTCTCCCAACTGCCAATTATTTCGTTCGATCATGGCACCAAAAACATCGGCCATAGATTCATTGATCGCCCCCGATTCATTTTTATACTCCAAATTAGCTGTATTCTCAATAACACCATGCGTCATTTCATGGCCGGCAACGTCAAGCGCTTTTGCTAAAGGCTCAAAACAACTGGCTCCATCACCATACGCCATCACTTTCCCATTCCAATAGGCATTATCCATATCACTCCCGTCATCATTTGTTACATGAACGACTGAAATAATCGTTCCCCCTTGTCCATTCAACGAATTACGATTATGAGTGTTTTTGTAGTATTTATAGGCCTTACCGGCATTATAGTGAGCGGAAACGGTGGTAGAATCATTCCATGTATTACTACCTGAACTTACCTGATAAATATTCTCGAGAGCGGTTTTATTAGCATCTACTGTCCATATGGCACCAACAGGATTATCGGGGATCTGTGACTCAACGCTATCATACATAGATCGCGAAGCATCTATCATATAATAAGTGCTGCTACTACTTTTATAATAGACATCAATAGTACGGCTAACCCCTTTAAGATCTGTAGCAGTAGCGGTTGCCGGACCTTGTGTACAGGTATGATTATATTTTTCGATCACCGCTCCGGAATGTGCATCAATAAAATATTGCCAACGCTCTAACTTATTGGGATATATGGTAACATGCCATGCTAACTTAAAAGCCGAATTGGCTTGCTTGAGCGGATAAACAACTAACTTCCCCTCCGTTCTGTCATAATTAAGCGAGGAGACGGTTCTAAATTGTTGAGCTTGATAGTGAGTCTCTGTTTTTATATCCGATTTAACGCGCTTTATGGCCTCTGACTTGGTAAGAGAGGGCACTACCCGGTCGAGTTGGGGGCGGGGTTGATATCGACCGTTTAATATAGCCGGTTGATCCGGGCGAAAATGGAGGATAATTTCACTGCCATAGATGGGTACTCCCTTATAAAATTGTTGCAATCTAACATGTTCCTGGCCTATCTCGTCTTTCTGTACTTGGCTTATCTTAAATTGCTCTTGAGGCGACTTTACTTTTAAATAGGAAGACATCTTATCTAAATACTCATAAGTAGCCGTGGAAACCTGGGTACGTTCTGTAACCGTTACCTGTTTTTCAGCAGGCGCTAACATAATCGGTAACCCCGTAGCTTTCGACCGCTTTATACTCACCTCCTTTTGCTGAACTGATTGACCTTTTTTGGTTGCCTGTGGTTTTGTTAGGGTAGGTATAGATTTGAATAGCTGGCCCGATTTATGTTGTATTTGCCCTTTGTATGATTTATTTACTCTTTTGTCAATTGTAATTGAAGGGGACTTTCCTTTTTTTAACGACTTTTGTTTAGAGGGTAAGGGCGTATTAGAATTTTGGGCCCCGAGCTGGTAATGGCACAAAAGAAAAAATGCAGTAAGGATAGTAAAAGTAGAATAACGGAACATAACACCTATTTTTTGGATGAACTTTTTAACTCTTTGATTATATCCATCACATATTTATAAAACTCCTTCACCTTCTTAGGCACCTCGTGATCATTACTTCCCCAAGTAACCCGGTGTTTTTCACCTTGTTCTTTAAACTCCACAAAATGATACCGGTTCCCGGGATGATCAAAATTTATAGCCGTAAAATCCAAACCTTCATATTCCTCAAATATATTACTAATACATTTTGAAGAGACATCATCTACCCGTTGAGGTTTTTCATCACCACTTTTCTTTTGAAAGACTTCTCCACTTTCTAATATGTAATATTTATTGACATTACCCGTGGCTCCCCCGCCTTCACCTACCACAATCTGCTTATCAGCATAGGTAGAGGGAGTATGCTTGGTGGTATTACAACCGGAGAAAGCAACGAACGACAGGAATAATATACTAATTAAAATCGCAGCATAGCGCATGACCAAGAGGTTTTTATGGTATCAATTCTATAACTCTCACAAATATATAATTTTGATAATCAAAAGACAAGTGCTTTTTCTTTAAAATAATCCCCCTTTCGCTTCAGCAGCCCTCCGCCAAAGTCTGCAATTTTCATTAATTTTGCGATATTATTCCTCAGAAACAATATAAAGTTTAGCATGTTATGCAATACAATTTTTCAGCGATAGAAGATAAGTGGCAAAAAAAATGGCAAGAGCAGGAAGTTTACAAAGCTCAAAAGGACTCGAAACGGAAGAAGTTTTATGTGTTAGACATGTTCCCCTATCCTTCCGGTTCCGGTTTACACGTAGGGCATCCATTGGGTTATATAGCTACTGATATTTTTGGTCGTTATAAGCGTTTACAAGGATACAATGTACTACATCCCATGGGTTTTGATGCATTTGGGTTGCCCGCTGAACAATACGCCATCCAGACCGGCAAACACCCGGCTGATACTACCGAAGAAAACATTCAACGCTTTAAAGAGCAACTTCACAATATCGGTCTCGGTTACGATTGGAGCCGGGAAGTTAAAACCTGCGACCCGTCCTTTTATCAATGGACGCAATGGATTTTTCTGCAACTTTTTAAATGTTGGTATAACAAAGCTAAAGAACAAGCGGAACCTATCGAAAAACTGGTGGAACACCTGGCGGAACAGGGTAACGAAGAGGTAAAAGCCGCCTGTGATGATGATACTCCCCCAATTTCCGCTGATGATTGGCAAGGCATGTCGGAGAAGGAGCAACAAGATTTCCTGCAGCATTATCGTTTGGCGTATATCGCTTACGCCGATGTGAACTGGTGTCCGCAACTGGGCACGGTACTTGCCAATGAGGAGGTCTTGTCTGATGAAGAACACGGGCTCGTCTCGGAACGGGGCGGCTACCCGGTGAAGCGAAAATCTATGCGCCAGTGGTTCTTGCGGATCACCGCTTATGCAGATCGACTGCTGGAAAATCACGACAAGTTGGATTGGCCCGACGCCCTTAAAGAGATGCAACGTAATTGGATCGGCCGTTCGGAAGGGGCCCAGATCGAATTTGAGTTGGACAATGCCGACCAAACTATTGAGGCGTTTACTACCCGCCCCGACACGATTTTTGGCGTCACCTACATGGTGTTAGCGCCCGAACATGATTTGGTCCAATCCCTGACGACCGAAGAGCATCAAGAAGCTGTCGAAAAGTACCTCGAATACACCAAAACCCGCACCGAACGGGAACGTCTCGCCGAAACCAAAGACATGACCGGCGTATTTACCGGCGCTTATGCTCTTCATCCTTTCACCGGCGACAAACTACCAATCTGGATTGCCGACTATGTGTTGATGGATTA
>CAZIGO010000211.1:0-1739 GCA_964538595.1 uncultured Chitinophagales bacterium
GTATCCCTGGGAATCGATGGCTTGGCTGGACCAATTTGCCGGTTCCCAAGGGGAGCCTTCTCCTGCTTATTATAAAAAGTGTAAGTACGGTTTTTTTCATCAAGAAAATTCCTTATTTAATGAGGTAGCGGATCAGTTAGGACTTTTAAAAGTCCCGACAGCTGATCATTATAAACGGTGGTGCCGACATCCACTTTCCTTTCTGTTAGAAGCGGCCGATACCATTTGCTACTTGACCATTGATTTGGAAGATGGACACAAACTGGGACATGTGGAATATAAAAGTATCAAAGAGTTGTTTTTACCCATCATTAAACGCTCCCCTCAAACGGATTTTTCTGAAAATACGTTGCAACAAATTGATGATGATAGTGAAAAAGTAGGGTATTTACGGTCAGCGCTAATCAATGCGTTGATCTTTGAAGTAAAAAACGTTTTTGAAAGTTATTATTCTTCTATTATGAAAGGGACTTATGACGGAGAGTTGACGGACAATATAGAAAGCCGGCAATTGTTTAATAAGGATATTAAAAAGCTAAACGTGGAAAGAGTGTATAAGGCGGAGCCGGTCGTTGAAATAGAATTAGCAGGCTTTGAAATTTTAGGGGGGTTATTGGATATCTTTTTAAAAGCTGCTTTTCAACCGGAATTAGAAAAGAGTAAGAAAATCCGGAATTTTATCCCCCTCCAATTTTTGAAAGGGAGGGAAGGGAGTTGGGATGAAGATCCTTATATACGGATTTTGAAGATTGTAGACTTTGTTTCTCGAATGACGGATGCCTATGCTATTGATACCTATCGAAAGCTTAAAGGCATCCACTTGCCCCAGATAAGGTGATACTAATCCCAAAAACCCCTCCTCTTCTATCGAACCACGACTTTTTTGACCATCACATCACCTTGGGAAATGACTTGAATCATGTAGACGCCTGCTTCGGGGAGATGAATATTCTGAAGCTTTTGACTCCCGCTATTTTCTATATGCTTACTATATATGTGCTTCCCTTGTTTATTGAAAATTTTAACATGGGTAGTACTACTAGATGATTGAAGTTGAATGTTGCATTTTCCATCGTTAGGATTCGGGTATACTTTAAAACTTGCTGTGCTGTTTTGGTCTGGTTGTCCCGTAGGGACAGTGAAAGTAAGCGATTTACTGACCGTATCGGTAACGCAAGCATTAGTCGCTAAAAGTGTAACCTCATAAGTTCCGGCGGAGTCATATATGTGATAAGGATTTTGTTGATACTTTGTTGAGCCATCACCAAAATGCCATTCATAACTGTTAAATCCTGAGTCAGCTTCAAAAATAGCCGTTAGATAAGCTTTATCTGTCGTGGTCCAATTTACGGATATAAGTTTGTTAGTGACAACGACGGTATCCTTGACATTCCCACAATTACTTTGCATATCGACGGTATAGGTATTAGCTTTAGTCACATTAATAGCAGGGGAGGTAGCTCCGGTAGACCACTTGAAGGTTCCATGTTGAGCTGTGGGGTCGCCGAGGGTTATTTCCGTGCTTGGACATTTGTGGGTATCGGGAGTAAAGAAATGCGGGTAGGGAGTATAAAAGGCATCTGCCCCGATAGCCGGTAATACACTATCGCGTTGTTGCCCATCTATATCGTACATGTGTTGATGGACGATCTTACCCGAGTCTTGTATCATACCCTGGCAAGTATGCAGGTTGTTGAAGCCTTGGTACATCGGGTCATAACTCACAGAATTAAAATTAC
>CAZIGO010000211.1:1749-3910 GCA_964538595.1 uncultured Chitinophagales bacterium
TCTGTATTGATAAAGCGTCTTGTTGCCGCTATAGTTGATTAAGTTTGTACCGTTGGTATAGAAATTGTTGTAATCTGCACTGTCTGCCGTAGAGGTAGTAGTGAAATAAGCCGCATATCCTTTGTTGGCGCTGACAAAATTATTGTTGTAGTAAGCATAGTGATCACCCCCATTTTCATATAGGGCAGCGGTTTGGTTATGTTGACTTAAAGCCCGTGTATTGTTATTGTACACATGGATTTGCGTATTTTGAGCCAGCCATAAGGCACGGTTTTGAGTGGCATCGCCGGTATCTCCTACCTGTATAATGTTTTGGTAGAGATGGGTAGGAGAAGTGAGGGAAGCATGGCTATTTTTTACTGTTATGCCATATTGAGGCCAACCGCTCGATCGAGTAGAATAAATAGTATTATCCCCGATGCGAACCCCACTGTCACAATCAGTAAATTGTAATCCATATCCTTTGTCATAAGAAGTGTTAGAAACCACGTGGTTAGCAGTGACCAATAATGAATCAACATGTTGGATATGTAATGCTTTCTCATACTGATTTATAAATTGGTTATCAACAATGGTAATGTTGGATTCCGGATTACCCATTCCTTTACCTTGTAAGTGTAATCCAATACCACTGCCTCGAAACATATTATGCCGAAAGGTGATATTTGAGTCAATACTACCATTAGAGTAGACAAGTGCTGTATCCAAACTGCCGCCGGTGGGCGTGGTATCGCCTAAGAAGGTACAATGTTTGAAAGTGTTATTATGAGCATTATTGTAGATGCGCATAACGCGTTGGGGAGTAGCGTCTGTTAATTGAGCAATCGTAAGGCTGTCAAAAGAGATGTGGTCAGCTCCATTTAAAATAATAGTATGGTTGCCCGTTGTATCTACCAAACGACTTCCCCTCGTTCCTGTGAAATGGATGGTGCGGGTAGGGGAAACCCCTCCGATTTCAGGTAAAACAAAATCTTCTTTAAAAGTGTCCCGGCCTACTTCAAAGGTGACAGATGAACATATACCGAATTGTTTAAGGTCATTGACAGCGGCGTTGAAATTGGCATAGTCCGGCGAAGCTCCTCCGATCTGGTAAGTGCCTTCCATGGCCGGGGATATTACTTTTTTTAAAGTGTCATTTATGGAAATAGTATCGTTCCCTTGAGGTAGAAAAGACCAGATTTTAATGGTGTCAAAGCGGTTGACATCCATTATGTTTAATGAAACTTGGGCTGTATTAGGTTGCCAGGCCGTGTCCATCGTTTTATAAAAAGTGTCTCGTTTTACACCAACCCCCGTTTTATACCAACCGACGCCAAAAGTGTCAATAATGTTAAATCCTTCGTTGTAAATGGTAGTTTGAAAGGATTGATTAGCGCTACAAAAATAACCGCTTGGAGAATCTAATGACTGTACTCCAATATTATCTGTACCTTCCCGGACAGGATACATAAGCCGGGGCTCAGCACAAAAGCTGGGTCCCCAAGGGCAGTTGTAAGCGGTCTTATTAGGATCATAAATAAAAGCAATAGTATCATCAACGGCCCATTTTTGCAGAGAGTCTTTCGGTAGTTGAATCCGAGCAATTTCACGAGACGTGTAACAATCAGTCTTAGTGAGGGTATCTAGCGGAAAACCGTTTTCGGATTTTATATATAATTTAGGTTTGGGCGTCCAAGGGCCGGCGAAATTTCCTTTATATTTTATTTCCAATACCCCATCGTGGGTGACATCTTGGGGAGTATTGAAATGCGCGAAGGTATAAGAACCCCGACCTTGACAAGTATCGGGGATAGTATCGCGATACATTTTGGCTTGGGCCTCAGTAAGCGAGGAAACGATGAAAAACAATAGGAGCGTGATAACCGTTCCATATTGGAATAAAGTATAGCGATTGTTCATAATACTATAAGATTTTTAAATATTTAATTAACGAACCACTACTTTTTTGGAAATGACCTGATTTCCGTTAATAACCTGTAGTTTGTAGACGCCAGCAGGTAAGTGAGAAGCATTGATTTTTCGCTTCATTACTCCTTTTTGTGGAGGTATCATTTCTTGATATATCCGCTGGCCTTGCATATTGGTTAATCGGATAATAGCTTTTTTATCCGTTGACAATTGTTGCAACTGCAGATGAAAGTATTGATCTGCCGGATTAGGA
>CAZIGO010000211.1:3920-4282 GCA_964538595.1 uncultured Chitinophagales bacterium
TGGGGGTATTTATTTCGTTCATTCCCGTGGTCACTTTTACCGTCACTTGATCCGTAAACGTATCGTTAACACACTTATTACTGGCATAGAGCGTTACATTATAAGTGCCGGAGGTATCGTAGATATGAAGCGGGTCTTCTTTGGAGGAGGTGTTTCCATCACCAAAATGCCATTCGTAATTGGTAAACCCCGATGAGGCATCAAAAACCGCTGTCAAATAGGAAACTTGGGCAGTCATCCACTGGGCATAGGTGTTTAGTGTATCGATCTGGATGGTGTCGTTAACATTTTTGCATTGACTTTGAAGTGCCAGTGAATAGGTGTCAGGCTTGGTTACCTGAATAGAAGAGGTAGTGTCACCG
>CAZIGO010000212.1:0-3342 GCA_964538595.1 uncultured Chitinophagales bacterium
ATTACGTATTATATAATAAGATACTCACTTGTAAGAAGATTTATAATAGAATTATGCTACCGACTAAGTTTAGTAGTGAAAAGAAAGAGGAATTAAAAGAGTTTGCCCAAGAAGCTGCTCAGCAATTAAAGAAAGAATATCAAAATACAAACTCATCTAATATCGGTTATTGGTATTATTATGTATCGGTTTACTATTATTTTTTGAATCAGAGATATAAACAAGCTTTAAAACAGGCCCACAAACTACTACAGCTTATTAAATCAGAAAGTGCTGTATCGTCCAAAGCACGGAGGGGAAGTTGCCACCTTCAAATCGCTAAAATATTGACTTACCTGGGAAAATATGCCGAAGCCACAAAGCATGCGCTAAATGCAAAACAATATTATAAAAAAGGGTTGTTGGACGAACTTCAAGCATTAGAAATTCTTTTTCATCTATATTTTTATCGAGAAAAATTAACTGACGCAAGGAATATACTTGAACGTGCATTCAATCATCCAAAAGTTAAAGAGGACCAGTCAATGAATAGCAGATTTTATTATTACAAGGCAACTTTACTCTTTTCAGAGGGTAACTATAAAGATAGTTTGGCAATACTTAATCGTAAAACAGCTTTAGCAGAGGATAGGAAGGGATGGTTATTAGGATATAAACTATTGGAAATACTAAACTATATTGAATTGGACGAAACCGGTCCCCTTGAATCAAAGGTTGACACATTCCGAAAATTACTTTACAAGCAGAAAAAATCACATCGCCATAAAACCCGAGCCTATGTTATTTACCGAATACTGCTGACGTTAATTAAAAATCAACGGAACAAAGCCTGTATATATGAGCTTGAAAAAGAAAATTTTAATAAATTAAGCGAGCCCAACGGTTCTTATATGTGGGAGCCTTTTAAACATGAAACCATCCGCTTTGATACATGGTTTTATAATCGATTTTGTCAAAAAAGTGCTTAAATAACGGTAATTATGATAGGCTATTTTTTCTCTTAATGATAGTTCTTTTTTGTCGTTGTGTAAGCTTCCCCCAAATTGGGATGTTGGCCGTCTCTAAAACTAAAAAATTAATTAATAAAACGGGTTGTAAAAATTTTATAATGAATGATCAATTTATTGAATTATCTTTCCTATTATTTCTTGATAATTTGCAGAATTAACTGTATGTATAGAATCCACTTTTTTATTATTAATATAAATTAAAGAAGTACTTGCTACGCCTATAGGGGAACGAAAAATTTTTCTGCCCCGCTCCCAAAATATTTGTTTTCTTTTGCTCATTTTTTGGAACTCATTCTGCTTATGATTACCTGAAGATGAAATAACAACTAATACTTCTTTTCTTAATTTATTTTCCTTGATAGCATTTATTACACGTTGAACACATGTAGCGCAACCCAATTGATAACTAATTACCAAGCCATATTTTATATCCTTAGATAGCTTATAATCAAATTGCTTTTTCATATAGCGCTGAAAGGATTTCTCGCTGCCTGACTGCAATTGGCAACTTCCTCCCACCCAACTGGCGATAAACAGTAAAATAACGACCTTACGAATCATCTTTTTGCAATTCAAATAAGGTAAATGAAAGTTTATTTGGTTGATAATTTGAACGAGCTTCATGATTGTTTGACACCAATATCCCCTTATCTATAACAGCAACATTCCTAAAATTAAATTTTTTAGGTGGAAATTTCTTCTCTGTCAGTATGTTAAAATTTGTATCTAAAACCATTATAGACCATGCTCGGTCAATATGCATATTTTGCGAACCATCTTCATTATTAAACTTTTGTGGATGCAAGCATAATCTATAATAAACATTACGATACGGATCAAATAGTAACCGATTGTACCGGCCTAATGTAGAAACATATTTTAGCTTGTACCCAGTTTGAGTTCGTTTGCTCTTATCAAAAGAGGGGAAGTTATAATTTCCCAAATATCTGCTAGGTACTTTAACCTTTTTAACCAAAGAGTCAGAGCTATATATATATAAATGGTGATCTACAGGAAATGAAATTATAATCTTATTATTAGGACTTAATGCTCTTCCATAAGATGAACCTACAAAGTGCCAAAAACCGCTGGCCTTATATTTCTGAGGCCATTCCCCTGTATAGTTTAATATATTTCCTTTTTGTAAACTATAAATTACTTCAGGGGTAAAATTATAAATATCAGAATATCTTCTTACTGATACTTTACGCATGCCAAACACTTTATCTGAAGCTACTTTTAAACTATTTAAATTCGACCCAAACCTATAGTCTATATTTGAAGTCGTATCTTCTATAACCCATCTATTTAAAATTTGTCCATTTTTGTCAACAAGTAATACCTTATTCGATTTCCTTACCGTAATATATATAGAGTCTTGGGATAAAATATCAAAACCGTTAATGCCCCTACCAAATTTTAAGTTAATGTTAATAGTATCAGCGATTAGGCTTTTCTCTAAATCATATATATATATACTAGTATCTTTATGAAAGACACAAGCCAAATAGGATTTGGTTTGTATTTTGGAAATATAAAACTGTAAAGAACGAATATTTTGAGACTTATCGTTTGGTAGTGGTAAGCTGAAGGTGTCTACTTTTTCTAAGTTATATGATCTATTTGAATTATTTTCATAATGATGACAAGCACAAAAAATAACTAACAAAATGATTAGAAACAATAAGCGTCGAAACATACTGATAAGATAAAATTATAAGGGGAGGGGAGGAATTTTATCCTCCCCTTATTATTCTTTATTATCTATTATGGTGTGTACTTGTTTCGTATTCAGGGCCATCCAAAAAGTCTTCGGGATTGTCTTTATATACAATGTGGTGATGTTTTACATCGGGAAATTTCCTAATAGTAGTTAATCCACTTTCTATATCTTTCCGCTGTTCTTTAGGTAAAGGCAAAATTTCCTGACCTGGACCTTCCCTGTAAAATTCACCAACTTTTTGCTTCTCCACGGCTTCCATGTATAATTGATAAGAATTTGAATTAGTAACTGCTTCTTTTGGACTGACAACTACACATCAACAGGGTATTTCCCAACAATCATCGAGACCGTTCCATTCTTCTACTCCACCAATAGTTTGTACATTTTCCTTTTTTGTTTCTTTATCAGCTGCCATTTCAGGCTTTGGTTTTGTTTCAACGATTTTTTCCTTTTCACAAGAAATAAAAGTAAACACAAAGCTAAAAACAATAAATATACTTAATATTATCTTAAACGTACGCATAATTGACAAAGTTTTGATGAAAAAAATCAATGTTATTACTGCTGAATTCAAGGACCAAGTGCAACTTTTCCGTTTATAAAAAGCTC
>CAZIGO010000212.1:3352-4276 GCA_964538595.1 uncultured Chitinophagales bacterium
TACTAATGTAAAGAATATTATTGTATTCTTTAAAAAAATAATTTAACTTATTTTGACATATATAAAATCTCGCTATGGAAGCTCCGGCTCAATTCGACGAAAAGGAACGGCTAGAAGCTTTGAAACAGTATGGGGTAATGGATACCCCTGCCGAAAAGGCCTTCGATGAAATTACTGAAATGGCCAGCCAGATTTGTGAATCACCCATAGCTTTAATTGGACTAATCAGCAGAGACCGACAATGGTATAAATCGACATGCGGTATTGATCGATCGGAAATTCCCCGTAAACATTCCTTCTGTCGGTATACTATTCGTCAAAACAAATCGATGTTAATTGTAGAAGATGCCCGGGAAGACGAACGTTTCAAAGACAACCCGATGGTGCTACAAGATCCCCCTATCATCTTCTATGCCGGTGTGTCTCTCATTAACAGTGAAGGATACCCCCTGGGCACGCTGTGTATTGCCGACCATCAACCGCGTCAACTTAGCGATTTTCAAATAAACACATTAAAGTCATTGGCCCACCAGGCCACAAAATTGCTGGAGTTGAAACGTAAAAAATCCAAGCTGGAACTGAAGGAAACAAAATTAGAGCAATACAATAAAGAGCTGACTGATAGTTTACGTTACGCCAAATATATTCAAAAGGCCATTTTTCCTTCTCCACAGCGGATCAATCGTTATGTAAAGGATAGTTTTGTCTTTTTCAAACCCCTCCACATTGTCAGCGGTGACTTTTATTGGTTCAAAAAACTCAACAGAACTGGCCAATCATCAGGAAAGATCATCTTCGGGGTAGCTGATTGTACCGGTCAGTGGACGGCCAGCGGGCTAAGTTGCCCTGCCAGTACCGCAGGCCGAAGTTGTTCATGTTCGTCTCTTTGTCTTTATACTTGCCCTGGTAATCAAACGGGTATTG
>CAZIGO010000213.1:0-4235 GCA_964538595.1 uncultured Chitinophagales bacterium
TAAAGGAAATGAGCAATTATTTCGATTAACCAAAGAAAATTTTGAGATCATCCCCTCCCAACGAACCATCGGAGCAAAAACTATATTGAATGTTCGCCAACAAGTAAAAGAGGCCGGCATCTACCAAGTACATCAAGACGGGAACCCCGACTACCAGCGTTTTTTGGCCTTTAACTATAATCGTCGGGAATCCAATATGCAATATGTTCCGTTAGGCGATCTAAAAGCCGCTACTCAACAACTTCCCCACCTAAATGTACTTAACACGCTCGATCAGTCGGTATCAGCATCTATAACTCAAAAAAATAAAGGCACACCATTATGGAAACTATGTGTTATATTTGTCCTGTTATTTTTATTGATCGAAATATTATTGTTACGTTTTTGGCCAACAGCCGAAACGCAGGAAGCCAAAGCTTAGCCCAAACCAGCGGATAATATGCAGCTATTACTACAACAACCCACAATTATCGACCCCAACAGTTCCCACCACAAAAAGGAACGAGACTTGCTGATCGAAGAGGGGCAAATAACAAAGATAACGGAACACATTTCTCCCGATAATTATGAGCAGGTGTATTCACTGGAAGGGCAATATGTATCACCGGGTTGGTTAGATACTTACGCTTTTTTAGGAGATCCCGGCTACGAATACAAAGAAGATTTGCAAAGCAGTTGCTCAGCAGCTGCCCACGGTGGGTTTACCGGTGTGGTTTGTCTGCCCACTACCTCCCCTCCCCTTCACAGCAAATCCGAAATAGAATACATCCTCAACAAATCAGGCCCATATCCCGTTGATGTATGGCCCTTAGGATCGATCACTCGAAAAGGGGAAGGGGACTCCCTGACAGA
The DNA here is from genome assembly GCA_964538595.1 of uncultured Chitinophagales bacterium. GTDB lineage: Bacteria > Bacteroidota > Bacteroidia > Chitinophagales > CAZIGO01 > CAZIGO01. Next base: position 853 of record CAZIGO010000213.1, read on the forward strand.
GATGTATGACATGAATGAAGCGGGAGCCATCGCTTTTTCCGAAGGCAATTATCCTATTGCTTCTACAGAAATTATGTTACAAGCCCTGCAATATGTTAAACCTTTCGAGGGCCTCATTTATAATATTCCCCAGGACCCCACCCTGGCAAAAAACAGTGTTATGCATGAAGGTCCTGTTAGTACCCGGCTAGGGTTACCGGGACTTCCGAACATCGCCGAAAAAGTAATGATACAACGAGATTTAGAACTATTACGCTATACCCATTCCCGTCTTCACTATCCTAATATTTCTACGGCTGCCGGTGTCAAACTTATTAAATCTGCCAAAGCGGAAGGATTGTCCATAACAGCAGGTGTCAGTCCTTATCAATTAATTTTCCAAGATGAAGCCCTTACTACCTTTGACACGCGCTATAAAGTTTTTCCTCCCCTTCGTACTAAAAAAGATATTGAAGCTCTTAAGGAAGGAATAGCCGAGGGAATTATTGATGTCTTTTGCACCAACCACCAACCGCATGAAGCCGAAGTCAAGGAAGTAGAATTTAACGAGGCTGCCTTTGGGATGATCCATCTTGAAACGGCCTTTTCCGCGGCTTATACATATCTCCAGGATTATTTAAGTATAGAAAAACTGATTGAAAAGTGGGCTGTACGCCCCTACGAATTGTTAGGGATGCCTCCTCCCTCCCTTACTTCCCATTCTCCAGCAAACCTCACTATTTTCAACCCCGATAAGCGGTGGACTGTTCAAGCTGAAGATCTTCACTCAAAATCATCAAATTCCCCTTTCCTTGGTACTACATTACAAGGAAAAGTTACCGGCATTATTAATGAAAACAAATGGCAAATTTTTAATCCCGACTCATGATGACTAACAAACGCTCCATACAATTTGGTATTATTGCCGGCATTGCCTATTGCTTGGGCATGCTACTTCTCTATTTTATCGACCGACACCTTTTCGGCAGTCTTTGGAAAGTAGTGCCCTTTCTCATTATTCTTATAATGGCTGCTTACAGCGCTTATGTTCGCCGTCAAACAAAGGGCAATCATATAACCTTCCGTGAAGCATTAAAAGCCTCTTTTATTGTTTGTTTAATTGCCGAAGCTATGGGGCAGGTATTCAACTATAGTTTGTATAACTTTATCGATCCGGAGTTGAGTACCTTCATAAAAGAAATGACCGTTAGCAAAAGTAAAGCTATGTATGAAAACTGGAACATAACGGAGGAAGAGATCAGTAAACGGATTGAACAATTAAAGCAACAAAACTTTTCTTTAACCGTTGAAAAGGTAGGGATAGGATTTGCTTTTTGGTTGATTATTGAATTTATTTATTCTTGCATTGTAGCCGCTATCATTAAAAAAGCTCCCCAAGAAACGGAAGGAGGGGGAGGATAGTATTATATGGATCTGTCTATTGTCATACCGTTATATAATGAATCAACAGCTCTCAAAGAGCTTGTCCGATGGATAGAGGAAGCGTTGACTGAAACATCGTATGAGTATGAGATCATCTTCATCGATGATGGCAGTACGGACGATTCCTGGTCGGTCATCCAGGAACTTATAAAAGACAAGAAGTATATACGAGCTATTAGCTTCCGTCGCAACCACGGTAAGTCAGCTGCACTCAACGTGGGCTTCAACCATGTGCAAGGAGATATTGTAATTACGATGGATGCCGATTTACAGGACAACCCGGAAGAAATACCGGGGCTATGTCAACAACTTAAAAAGCATGATTATGATATAGTATCAGGTTGGAAGAAACATCGACAGGATCCTTATACCAAAACCATTCCTTCTAAATTCTTTAATTGGGTGACCCGCAATCTGACAGGTATCCCCATTCATGATTTTAATTGTGGCTTGAAAGCTTATCGACAGAGTGTGGTACGCAATATAGAAGTTTATGGAGAGATGCACCGTTATATTCCCGTCATTGCTAAATGGGCCGGTTTTACTAAGATCGGCGAAAAGGTGGTAAAACATCAACCACGCCCTTATGGTACGACTAAATTCGGATTAGAACGATTTATTAACGGTTTCCTGGATCTGCTTTCTATTATGTTCGTCGGTAAATTCGGGAAGCGACCGATGCACCTTTTTGGCACACTTGGTGTGTTGGTCTTTTTTATTGGCTTTTTAATTTTGATTTACCTTGTTTATACTAAGTTTGTATTGCTACAATACGGTATGGACGAACGCCCGCTCTTTTACTTAGGTATACTGACTGTTATCGTAGGTACACAGCTATTCTTAACCGGTTTCTTGGCCGAACTGGTTTCGCGCAATGCCCCGGACCGAAACCAATATTATATCGATGAGAAGGTTAATATAAAATAAAAATAGGGGTGTTGATCAAAGGCGAGGTGCCGTAGCACCGTCACCAGATTTAAAAAGACTGGGATTAATAAAACGCAACGAAAACTCCAATCCTCCCTGGCCTTGAGTAGCTGTCTTTAATTGTGAAATGTTTATGTCATAACTGATTCCTAAGGCAAACTTACTAAACTCAAGCACTGAAGAAAGGATGATAGCATCTCCTACTCTATAATGTCCGCCGAAAGAGATAGCTGCCTCCTCGATAAAACCCGTATACTTAGAAGCCTTTTGTAATTTATACCGGACGCGACTCCCTGCTACAAATTCTGTATGCAACGACTGGAAAGCCAACATCGTGGAAGGTAATATAGCCATATTAGTGTTACCGATACCAATAAAACTTCCTCCATGTAATATAAATTTAAACGGCAAGCGATCATCTGCTGTTTGATAAAAAGAAATATTTGGTCGGGAGAAATGAAAAAAAGAAGCCCCTATATTTAAATTAAAAGCATCATTTGCGGTAGCATAAGCCTGGTTTTTTCCATAATTCCATTGAAGGCCAGCAGCGAAATCAGCATAAGAAAGCTGCGTTTGATCGATAGGTTCATTAGCAGACAATTGAGAGCGATACTGTCCACTTTCATATTGCGATCCCCACCGTAACTTATCATAATTGATCGAGCGTTGTCCATACCCGAATTGTAAACCGGCTGACAATTTCTGTTTATCACTTAAATCCACAAATGAAGCTACGGATAAATTGGCTTGGTTCCATCCATAACCGGCTTCGCCCGCTTTGTCAGTAAAAAAATTTAATCCTGCCGCCACAAAACCATTCTCCCATTTATCCTTCAAAAAAGACATGTCAAAGGAAGCTGCCAGGGTCCGATAAGGATGAGGCAAACTGGTCCATTGTTGCTTATAATTAATATTAGCTCTTAATCCCCCCTCATAACTACCTGTTAAAGCCGGATTTAAATTTTGAGGCGAACTATAAAATTGAGAAAAGTGTATATCTTGGCCCACAACAGACAAAGAAAAGGGCAATAATA